>JBBRMC010000142.1:0-7632 GCA_038231055.1 Leptolyngbyales cyanobacterium | reverse complement strand
TGGTAAAGACCGTCCGGTGATCCATTCTCGCCCATCTGCAAAGATGACCATTCTGAGAACGGGAAATTGAGTGGCTAACACGTCTGCCCCTTGCCGAGTTTGCTCCCAGTTTGGCTGTGACCAGTTGAATGTCTCTAGGCTGGATTGCAGTCGATTTCTGTGTTCTGTCCAGTTAGTGAGCGGGTGATCGAGCGAGCCATAGACGCGCAAAGTCGTAAAAACGGTGGCTCCATAAATTAAACCGGGATCGTCGATCGCCAGTTCTAAGTTTCTGCCCTCAATCAAATTGCCGTCATACCAAAAAGCAAAGTTTTTCATCAGAGTCTCACAGCCGTCTCGCAGGTTTGTAAACTAAGCAAACGTGTTCTTCGGAGATCAAAATTATGGCAACCTCAGGGCAGCATGTTGGTTGGTTAAAAAAAGCAGAGACATTTGCTGAGTGGAAGCAATTTAAGCAAGCGATCGCGGCTTACGACAAAGCCACTAAGCTCAAGCCTAATTATGTAGAAGCGTGGACGGGCAAGGGCAAAGTCTTGATGGATTTAGAGGACTTTGAAGGCTCGATCGCTGCATTCAATAAAGTGATTAAACTCAAACCACAGGATTTAGAAGCCTGGTTCTTTAAAGCGACAGCGTTGGAAGAACTCGATCGTCAGGATGAGACTCTCGCCTGCTACGACGACGCGCTGAAAGTACTACCCAACGATGCTGGCATCCAATTTTTTCGAGGGATGCACCTGGTGCGTCGGCAGCGCTATGAGGAGGCTGTTGAGTCGTTGAATCGCGCGATCGAGATCACTCCAAATCCGATGTATTTAATGGCTCGAAGCGTTGCGCTAGAAAAACTAGAGCGCTATGAAGATGCCCTGTCTGATTTAGATCGAGCGCTGAATTTAGGAGATTCAACGATCGTTTGGATCAATCGAGCCAAACTGCTTGAAAAGTTAGAGCGATATGATGACGCTGAAAAGTCATATGGCGAGGCTGTTGAGAGCGACACAGACTCATTCATGGCATGGGAAGAGGAACTGCTTTTCTTTGAGCGACGAGATAACTATGAGAAGGCGTTAAGCAACGCTGAAGCGATCGCTGATATTTTCCCAGATGACTGGCGGAGTTGGATGCTGCAAGGTCGCATTTTGAGCAAAATTCAGCGTTATGACGAGGCGATCGCGAGCTATAACCGCGCTGTAGAGCTCGCTCCCGTTTCTGCTGATGTTTATTACGGATTGGCAACCTGTTATGCAATGCAAGACAACCTTGAGCAGGCATTGGCGAATTTAAGACGAGCGATCGATCTGAATGCTGAGTTACGCGAATCTGCCTTGATCGATTCGGCATTTGATAGCTTGCGGGAGTTTGAAGAGTTTAGGTCACTGGTGGCAACGGAGTCACCCGTGGGATCATCTGAAGAAGTCAATTCTTGAAACGATCGCAATGGGATAAAGGTGACTGATGTTTTCAAGCCAAAGAGCGTCTATGACCACGTTGCTCATTCAGTCCGAAACAGCTCCTCTGACGGTTCACCTCCCTTCTTTGGGGCAACTGACCGACGAGCAATTCTATGAGTTGTGTCAGATCAATTCTGATTTACGACTTGAACGCTCTGCGAATGGAGAAGTGATTATCATGCCGCCAGCCTTTTCAGACATGGGCAATCGCAACATGAGGCTGGCTCAACAAGTGACGAATTGGGCAGACCAAGACGGCACTGGGGAACCGTTTGACTCTAGCGCGGGTTTCACATTACCGAACGGAGCGATTCGATCGCCCGATGCGTCTTGGATCAAATTCGATCGCTGGAATGCCCTCACTGACGAGCAAAGAGCCTCTTTTGCGCCCATTTGTCCTGATTTTGTGGCGGAACTGCGATCGTCGAGCGACACTCTAAAAAGTTTGCAAACCAAGATGCAGGAATATATTGAGAATGGGGCAATGCTGGGGTTTTTAATTGATCGCAAAAACCACACAGTTGAGGTTTATCGTCCTGCACGATCGCCAGAAATTTTATCCAATCCAGTTGTGGTAAATGGTGATCCAGAATTACCAGGATTTGCTCTGGAAATGGCAAAAATTTGGTAACGAGCTAGAAAGTCTGTGGTGTCTCAAATCCCATCTCTCGGAGTCCTTGTTTGAGCCGATCGCCCTCTGGTGATCCGGCTTTTTGATAGAGCGCGATCGCCTGTCCAAATGCTGCCAGACTTTCTCTAACACTGCCTACTTTTAAGAGAACGACCCCTAGATTTTGATGGGCTTCAGCGTAATCGGGTTGCAGGTCGATCGCGGTTTGATAATGCTCGATCGCACCTCCAAACTGTCCGAGGGCTTTTAAGGTGATGCCGAGATTATTGTGAGCGATCGCTAAGGTTGGATCAATTTCTAATGCCTTCTCATACAAGGCTTTTGCACCGATTAAATCGCCTTTTTCTTTGAGCAAATTGCCCCAATTATTGATGGCACCTAATTTAAGTTTAGGCAAAATAGACTGTTGAAGAGCTACTTGATAATGGTGCTCTGCCTGAGTAGGATTCTGTCCACCATAAACGCAGCCCAGATGATAATGCAGTTCATAAAGAATAGGCGCGTCGATTTGAGAACCATTCTGAATAGATTGCAGTCCCCGTTCTAATAACTGTAACCCTTGTGTTGCTGCTCCCATGTCAATATACAGCGCGCCTAACTTACTACACACATAGGGATCAGTGGGGTGATCTGCCAGAAAGCCTTCCATGATCGTGCGGGCTTTGGTGAATTTATCACGGGCAGCGATCGTGCTTGCCTGATAGCCATGATGCAAAATTGCGACATCGGGCAAATATCCAATTTGCCAATCGGGTTCGCGGTGCAAAAGTGCCTCAACGCTGTCGTCTATCATCGCGTGATAAGGGCGAGTAAAGTAAATATCGCGATGGCGGCGAAACAGCCGAGACACCATTGAGTAAGGCGACTGAGCGGCTCCGACTTCTTGACGCACGAGGTTGATTAAAAGATGTTGCGGACTGTCGATCGCCTGCTGAAGCGAGGGGATAATTTCGGGCACCAGCACTTCGTCGGCATCTAACACTAAAACCCAGTCACCCTGCACATACTTAAGCGATTCGTTGCGGGCGGCTGAGAAATCGTTGCACCAGTCAAATGAGTAGACACGGGCGTTGAACGATCGAGCGATCGCGATCGTGCTATCGGTTGAACCAGTGTCTAAAACAACCATTTCGTTAACGATATCGCGCACGCTAGCGAGACACTTTGGCAACGCTGCCTCTTCGTTTTTAACAATGATGCAGAAACTGAGTGTAGACATGACTGGGTACGACGAATAATGCTCTCTTAAGATACAGGCTTCGATCGGACTTTTTAGCAAAGCATTCGCGATACAACGTATGACTATCTCTGCAAAGTGGTTTGCTCGGACTGGCGACTCTGCTCTCCCTGTTTGATTTCTCGCTCTAGGAAGTAGTTTAGAAGCGTTCTGAGCAGCACGATCGCGCCTAGATTGACAATATCTTGACGAGTCGGTGCAACGGCGGTGCGAAGAATGTCACTGGCGACGGTAAATTCTAACCCCAATGCTAACGATCGTCCTAACTGCAAACGAATTACCTCAGCAGAGTCAATGTGCTGTCTTCGCAAAAAGAGTTGCCGAGTGTAGGTGAAGATTCCGCGAATTACGGCAGCTCCGATCACGAATGCGGCTGAAATCTCTGTGCCAACGGCTAAGTAACCGACGATTAACTTTAGCCAATCATCTAAAGGGGTGTTTGCTGGAACCTCTCCGCTACCCTGACCGCCGTTGAGATTGAGCAAGAGTACCAAACCAATGATCAATGCTAGGGGCAATAGAAGACTGACCAGAGACTCTTGGGATGACTCGCGTTTCATCTATTTAAGCTCATCGTAAAAAACACTCAATCTGATTCTCTATGAGAATGAGTGCTTTAACTAAAGACTTCCGCTTAAAACTGTCTGAAGTTGGAACTATTTTTCTGGTTTCTATCGATAAACATTTTTGGGCGACGAAACGTTTCGGCTCAGGGTGAGTCATAATCTGGCTTAGTGTCTCTACAACAGGGCTGGCGATGGCTTCTTTTTGGCGAAATACTCGGTTTTGGCGGTTTGCAGGACAAGCGATCGCGGTCGTCTTGATCGTGGCGGCTCTCGGCTTTTTGGGCAACAATCTCGTTCGCAATTTGCGACAATTGGGCATTCAGTTTGGGTTTAATTTTCTCAAGTCGCAGGCTGGGTTCACGATCGGAGAGATTCCCTTCAATTACAAACCGTCTGATAGTTATAATCTGGCGCTTCTGGTTGGGTTGCTCAACTCACTGCGGGTGATTATTGTAGGGATGATCATGGCAACCGCGATCGGGGTTACGGCTGGCATTGCGCGGCTCTCAGATAATTGGCTGTTGAGAAAATTAGCGATCGTCTATGTCGAGGGGTTACGAAATACGCCGTTGTTGTTGCAGCTTTTCTTTTGGTATTTTGCAGTATTTTTGGGTTTGCCAAGCTTAGAGAATGCCGTCTCGTTAGGATTTATCAATTTTAGTAATCGAGGAATTGGGCTACTGGGGTTGCAGCTTTCACCAGAATTTTCAGCCTTGTTGGCAGGGTTGACGATCTACACCGGAACCTTTATTGCGGAGATTGTGCGGGGTGGCATTCAATCAGTGCCTAGAGGACAGTGGGAGGCGGCTCGATCGCTCGGACTCAAACCCGGATTGTTGATGCGGTTGGTGATATTTCCGCAAGCGCTGCGAGCAATCATTCCACCGTTGTCAAATCAATATTTGAACTTAGCAAAAAATTCGAGTTTAGCGATCGCAGTTGGTTATCCTGATCTTTATGCGATCGCGTCTACAACATTTAATCAAACGGGTCGTGCTGTTGAAGTCATGATTCTCATCTGTGCAACTTATCTGACGATTTGCCTTGTGATTTCCCTATTGATGAATGTGTATAACCGCTCAGTGCAGTTGGTGGAACGATGAACCTAAAATCCAAAACTCCGATCGGGTGGTTAAAAAGAAATCTGTTTAACACTTGGTATGACAGTTTGTTGACGATCGTTTGTTTCGCTCTTCTGAGTTGGGCTGTTTACGGAGCGATTAATTGGGCGGTCAATAAAGCTCAGTGGGAAGTCGTCACGTCAAACTTGCCGCTGTTTTTTGTCGGGCGATATCCTGCCGATCAGGTTTGGCGACTGTGGTTGGTGTTGGCGATCGTGGTGGGAGCGATCGCAAATGGAATTCTTAACCGGAAACACAGACGTTTTTCGTTGATTCTAATTCCTGTCTATGTGTTGTTAATTCTATGGTTGATTGGAGGCGGATTTTTTCTTACAACCGTTGGGACTAATTTATGGAATGGATTGCTTCTAACGTTGCTATCTGCGAGTATTAGCATTGTTTTAGCATTTCCGATCGGAATTCTATTAGCGTTAGGGCGACAAAGTTCGCTGCCCATTCTGAGGGGCTTTTGCACTATTTATGTTGAGTTGATTCGTGGATTGCCTCTGATTGGAATCCTATTTATGGCGCAAGTGATGTTGCCATTGGTCTTGCCGGGTCAAATTCAACTCGATCGAGTGGTGAGAGCGATCGCTGGATTAGTGCTCTTTAACGCTGCTTATCTAGCAGAAAATGTACGCGGTGGGTTGCAATCGATTCCACGCGGACAGGTCGAAGCTGCAAAAGCATTGGGATTAAACACGCCATTGTCGCTGTTGTTAGTTGTGTTGCCGCAGGCATTGAGAACAGTGATTCCGGCGATTGTTGGTCAATTTATTTCGCTATTCAAAGATACGTCACTGCTCTCATTGTTCGCATTGGTTGAGTTGACTGGCATTACTCGTTCTATTCTTGCTCAACCAGAATTTTTGGGACGTTATGCAGAAGTCTACTTGTTCATTGGGCTAATCTATTGGATATTTTGTTACACCATGTCGCAGGTGAGCCGCAACCTAGAGCGAAAGGGCACCTAGACAAAGGCTTTTACCGATTGCAGTTATTCTAATGATGGATGCTCGATCGCCAAAACTTCTCTTTATCAATAAATCACTATGTCAATGCTGATTGCTGAAAATGTTCACAAATGGTACGGCAAATTTCAAGTGTTGCGGGGCGTGAGTTTGACGGTCAGCCCCGGCGAAGTCGTCGTGATTATGGGTCCATCTGGCTCTGGCAAATCGACATTTATTCGCACGTTTAACGCTTTAGAAGACTATCAGCAGGGACGCATCATCATCGACGGCATCGAGCTATCTGATGACCTGCAAAACATTGATAAGATTCGACAAGAAGTGGGCATGGTGTTTCAGCAGTTTAATTTGTTTCCGCATTTGACGGTGCTGCAAAACGTCACCCTTGCCCCAACCTGGGTTCGCAAATGGAGTAAGGCAAAGGCTGAAGAGGTGGCATTGCAACTGTTGGAGCGAGTCGGCATTCTTGAGCAGGCGCAAAAATTTCCTGGGCAGTTATCAGGTGGGCAACAGCAGCGAGTCGCGATCGCTCGTGCTTTGGCAATGCAGCCCAAAATTATGCTGTTTGATGAACCGACTTCTGCCCTCGACCCCGAAATGGTGCGCGAAGTGCTGGATGTCATGCGGTCACTTGCTGAGTCGGGCATGACGATGATTGTGGTCACTCATGAAGTCGGGTTTGCGCGAGAAGTCGCCGATCGCATCATTTTGATGGATGAAGGCTTGCTGGTTGAAGCGGCAAGTCCGATCGAGTTTTTTCAACACCCCAAAGAAGAACGCACTCGAAAATTTCTCTCACAAATCCTCTGATACCTCTAGCCACGATTGTGTTTTGTAACATTTCGTTATAGGATTTACCAGGCATTACCAAAGCTCACATTTCACAACCTAAATTTCGCCAGTACAACCATGAAAACTTCTGCTTTAGTGAAAACGTTAAGTCTTGCTGGATTTCTGACCCTGGGCGCGTTGGTGAGCTTTCCGGCAGTCACCAAGGCTGCTGATATGCCGATGACGCGTCCAACGCCCATGAGCAAGCCGATGCATAAGCCTGCTTCGATGGCGGCTGAGAAAACGATCGTCCAAATTGCAGCCACAAACGGGTCATTTAAGACACTAACAGCGGCTCTCAAAGCGGCGGGTCTGACCGAAACGCTCTCTAGTCCCGGACCCTTCACCGTGTTTGCTCCGACTGATGCAGCGTTTGCAGCACTGCCCAAAGGCACCGTTGAAAAACTTCTGCTGCCTCAAAATAAAGCCATGCTAGTCAAAATCTTGACCTACCATGTGGTTGCGGGTGATGTCTTGTCTACCAATCTCAAAACCGGAAAAGTCAAAACAGTTGAAGGTAGCTCAGTGAACGTCAAGGTGAGTGCTATGGGTGTCATGGTAAACAACGCAAAGGTTGTTAAAGCAGACATCAAAGCCAGCAATGGAGTCATTCACGTAGTTGATAAAGTACTTATGCCATCGGCAAAAGCTAAGTAGATTCTCACGATCGAGTCACTACAATGGCAAAGCATTCAGCAAACAATTTTCGCAACATCGCGGAAAACACAGATTGAATGCTTTGCCTAACGTGATGAAAATTTGCTGCGTATTCGTTTAGCCTGTTGTTCGTCGAATGTGATCTAGAATGCGCTGTTTGCGTTCTA
>JBBRMC010000141.1:0-7669 GCA_038231055.1 Leptolyngbyales cyanobacterium | reverse complement strand
TAAGACCTACCGGGGCAACCGAGCGATGACTCGCTATGAGTTCGCGGCTGGGCTGAATGCGTGTCTCGATCGCGTCAACGAATTAATCGCTGCCTCCACCGCAGATTTGGTGAAAAAAGAAGATCTGGCAACGCTGCAAAAGCTTCAAGAAGAGTTTGCAGCAGAGTTGGCAACCTTGCGCGGTCGAGTCGATTCGCTGGAAGCTCGCACCACCACTTTAGAGAAGCAGCAGTTCTCGACGACGACAAAGCTAAGCGGGGAAGTGATTTTTAGCCTTGCATCCGCTTACGGCGCTTATCCAGGTTTGGGAAATCGTCGATCGCTGGCAGCGGGCACGACCACGGGCGGCGCACCTGGAAACGATGCCAACGTCGTTTTCAACAACCGTGTCCGGCTAAAACTCTTAACCAGTTTCTCTGGCAAAGATCTACTGATTACCGGATTGCAGGCATATAACTTTGGCGGGGGCTTGGGATCGGCACTTGGCACTCCGCGTCGAGACAGCATCTCAGGAACGCTAGGTTATGCAGATAACATCTTTGGCACTGCCAGCAATGCTCGTTTAGCCTTTGAACCTCAGTTTGGTGCAACCAATCCCTCAAATTTGAGTGGTGCGCCTGGGAACAACAACTCGATCGGGCTTTACAAGCTGCTCTACATCTTCCCGTCGGGCATCAATAAGCTCACATTATTTGCGGGCACGGCTGCCGAAGTCGATGATGCGTTTCCGGCGATCGTCCCATTCTATGGAGATGGGCAAGAGTCTGTCTCCCGATTTGGCAACATGAATCCTATTTTGAGAATTTCCGGCGGCACTTCTGAAATTGGACTGGCTTCTGCGGCAGGATTCATTTGGAATATTTCAGATGCCCTGGACTTTAGAGCGTTGTACGGCAGTGTGAATGCGAGTCTGCCAAACAATGGGGGATTAGCAGGAGGAACGCCTCTAGGGGCAGGTATTTTTGGCGGCAGCTACGTGGCGGCGGCACAACTGACTATCAAACCGACTCCCGCGATCGACCTCGCGCTAAACTACGCCCACAGCTACCACCAAATCAATATTCTCGGTTTAGGAGAAGCGGCGGTTGCAGTCGGGGCAATTCCGAATGTCGGGGCAACAACTCCGGTGAGTCTCAATTCAGTCGGCGCGACCGCCGCCTGGAGAATTACGCCCAAAGTCACTTTGACTGGGTTCGGCTTCTACAGTTTCGTCGATGCCGTGACGGGTCCAGACGCTTCTACCAACATTCTTAGCTACATGGGTGGGATTCACATTAAAGATGTGCTGTCACCCGGCAGCACCTTCGGACTGTTGTTTGGTCAACCTCCTGCCCGCGATCGCGTTTCAGGAGCAGCGTCTCCCCAGCCTGAAGATGCTAAACCCTATCACCTGGAAGCGTATCTCAAATACAAGGTCAACGACAACATTAGTATCACTCCCGGCGTGTTTGTGATCTTTAACCCTGAAGGGTTTAGCGGCAACCGCACCATCACAGTGCCTGTCATTCGGACAACGTTTACGTTCTAAGGATCGTGAATTCAATAAAGTCGGTCATCGCAACGTTGACTTGCCCTCACCCTAGCCCTCTCCCAAAAGCTACCGTGTACACACAAGTCCTCGTAGCTTCGTTTGGGTCGGCTTATGCCCCCTAAATCCCCCAAAATTGGGGGACTTTGAACAAGATAAATAGCTTGACCTCTAAAACCTCGCTTCATCTCAAAGTCCACCAGAATGGGGGATTTAGGGGGCGAAAGGTTTTGGCAATGACGGAGCGGATCAACTTGTGTGTACACGGTAGACTTCGTGAGGAGGGCAATTCATAGGGTCATCCAGCAACGCCAGTTTGTAAAATCTCTTGTCCATTCAGGTTGAGCACGTTGCTACCCATCCAACTGGGTTGATACTGCTAAAGTGAGGATGGTTTTTATTTAACCAGTGGGGTTATGAGTCAGCCTCTCGATTCAAAAGCCAACCATTTTCTTCACCAGGGACGGCAACTGAGCAAAGCTAGAGCCTATGAGCGGGCGATCGTTCAGTTTGATAAAGCGCTAGAAAAACAGCCCGACTGGTATCTTGGTTGGTATGAGCGCGGCAAAGCCCTGTATGATTTGGGGCGTTATCAAACAGCGATCGTCAACTTTAAAGAAGCCATTGTCCTCAAATCTGACTACGCCCCTGCCTGGAATAATCAGGGCATGGCACTAGCGAAGCTAGAATTTTATAACGAAGCGGTTGCCAGCTACGATCGCGCCATTGAGCTATATCCTAGCAACTATAAAGCTTGGTATAACCGGGGCAATGCGCTGATGAAGCTCAACTCTAGTCACGAGGCGCTGTACAGCTATGAAGAAACCCTCAAGCTTAAGCCTGATTATGCTCGCGCCTGGTATAACCGGGGCATTGTCTTAACGTATTTGAAACAGTATGATGCGGCGATCGTCAGTTATCAAAAAGCGCTAGAGGTTCGTCCTCACTTTTCTGACGCTCACTACAATCAGGGCAATCTGTTTAACCGACTGGGACGCTTTGAAGAAGCTCTTGGCAGCTACGATCGGGTCTTGCAAATCAAATCCAATGTCCCGGAGGTGTGGCTCAATCAAGCCTATGTTTTGCATAAATTGGGCTTTCATGAACAAGCGCTGCAAAGCTATGACAAGACATTACAGCTAAATCCCGCTTTTCCCGAAGCTTGGCACAAACGAGGTAACACCTTAGAGATGCTGTGGCGCTATGAAGATGCGATCGACAGCTATCACCAAGCGCTGAACCTCAAGCCTGATTTCCCGGAGGCACTTTATCACCAGGGATGTGCTTTTCAACGATTAGGTGATCTGGAGAAGTCGATCGATTACTACGATCGAGCAGTTTCTGCCAAACCGGATTTCTATGAGGCTTGGCGCAGTCGGGGTCTTGCCCTTCGCAAATTGGGACGCTATGAGGACGCGATCGTCAGCTTCGATCGGGCGTTAGCGATCAATCCCAAGTGTGGTGAAAGCTGGTATCGCAGAGGTCGATCGCTCGATCATATCGGGCAGAGTGAGGCAGCGATCGCCAGTTATGACACAGCGTTGAGTCTGACTCCTGAGTTTGATAAAGCCTGGTATAGCCGAGGTGTTGCATTGAGTCGATTGGAGAAGCATGAGGCAGCGATCGCCTGTTATGACAAAGCACTAGCGTTAACTCCTGATTTTCCTAACGCTAAAAGCAGCCGCAATCTCTCGCTGAAATATTTGGGGCAGAGTTAGTCTTTTAGGAGCGTAATTAATATTGATAAGGTACGTGGATTTATTAAAGTGCAACTTCTCACCCTCACCCTAGCCCTCTCCCCAAGGCTACTGTGTACACACAAGTTGATCGATTCCGTCATTGCCAAAATCTTTCGCCCCCTAAATCTGCCATTCTGGGGGACTTTGAGCCAGAAAGAGGTTCAGAGTTTAAGCCATTGCTCAGGGTCAAAGTCCCCCAATTTTGGGGGATTTAGGGGGCACAAGCCGACTGAAACGAAGCGATCAACGATTTGTGTGTACACGGTAGCCTAGAAGGAGAGGGAACCAGAATTCTAGCCCTTGTATCTTAAGAGAAGGGTTAGGCGAGAGCTTCGTCCCACTTCGTGAGGAGAGCGAAGATCTCGGCATTCATAAATCCACATTCCTAAAGGACAGACTTATTCACTTAAAATTTTGTCGTAAGTCTCCAGCAGATAGTGTGGCTTTAAAGATGTGATCAGGTAACCGACGTAAATCAGAATTGCTGATGCGATCGCGATCGGAATCGCCAACGGAAAAAAGATCAGATGACGCGGATTGTTGATCCACATCCTGCCGACTCGATCGTGAAACACCTGCATTTTTCCCTTGATGCCTGACATAGCCGGGTCACTCGAAACAGTTCCTTTGAGCAGCCTTTTTTGCCAGTAGTAATCGTGCCCGATCAGCAAAAATCGCCAAAAGAAATGGGATAACCCGTTGGGTGGAGCGTGAGTTGCTCTAGCTTGGGGCTGACTCCAAATCGTGTAGCCTCGCTGGCGTAACTCTTGAGCATGAATTGCACAATGACCTCGATATAGGGGTAACTCAAACGGGATTGGATGCTGAAGCAAAAACTCACGCCGAAACGCCACATTATTCAAAAAGTATTGATTAATCGGAGTCAGGTTTTCTCGTCCAGAATACTGCGGAAAAATGTAGGTCAACGCCATTGCGGTGCCATAGATGCCGACGCTGCGAGTCGTCGTTTCTCCTGCCACAAGCTGAATGTCAGAGTTTGTGAAACTGGTCAGCATCGTTTGAAGCCAGTCAGATTCATAGACACAATCACAGTCGTAGTAGACGACGATCGCGCCTGTTGAGAGTTCTGCTCCCAACATCTTGGCTTTGTAATAGCTAGTGCCCACAGGCGCACGGTGCACCTTAATCCAGGGATATTGAAGGCAGAGTTGCGCTAACAAGTCAGCCGGAGCGTCGCCGCTATCGATCAGCAGCACTTCATTCGCGGCGGTAGGTGGCAGCGATTGGTGAGCGAGAGCTTGAATCGCGTTGATCAATCCCTTGAGGTCAGCGTTGGCTAGATTTTCGGTTTCTAATACGATCGAGAAACTCGCCACCTCATCCTGCCTCCTAGTCATCTACTTCCCCTTGAGCTTTTGCGAATAAAATGATGCTGATTCCTTTCCTTTCATACACTCCTGCATAAATTGAATCAAGTAGTGGCTCACCAAACCGACGTGAAAAAGCGCATCTTTTTTCGGCTAACTGAGGAAGAATTCAAACTTCTAGAAGACTATTGCAACTCAAAACAGAGGTCTAAATCTGAGGTTCTTCGTGAGTTGATTCGTTCTCTAGACTCTGCCGACTAACATCGGCGCGGGAACCCCTTGCTCCATCTCCGTCGTGAATGAGCAGGGCTTTAAAGGTTCCCCAGCCCTCCATTCCGGTAATAAAACTCGTCATGGCGCATTCCTCCGCACAGGGCAACGAACAAACTGTCTAAATTATGAAGCGATCGAGCGAGTTGTGCTGGAGGGCTGAATGTGTGACACTCAAACAAGATTTTGGCATTGTGTTCTGTGAAACATCCATTCTCTAATTCGTCTCAAAAAACCTCTCTGCGATGGATGTTGGTGGTGCCATTTTTGCTACAAATTGGCGTTGCCTTGGGAGTTACGAGCTATCTCGTGATCCAGAACAATCGCGCCGCTGTGGATGATGCCTCTGCTCATTTGCGAGAAGAAGTGACCCAACAGATTCAGAATGGCATCAAGTTCTATCTTGCGACTCCCCTATTGGTTCAACAACTTAACTCAGACGCAATCCGACTGGGGCAAATTAATCCTCAAAATTCTTTAGGGTTAAAGCGATCGTTTGAGCAACAGCTTCAGCAGTTTCCAACAGTGCAACAAATCACGTTCACGGCTAAAGGACGATCGCTGCAAGTAGCCCGTCCGGGCGGCACCTCTACTGCCACAACCTACCCTCAACGCGACTATCAAACCGCCTTGCAAACCAGACAGCCCGTCTGGACTCCGCTACGCATCTCAACCGACCCCCCAACGCTCAGGTTTGCCACCGTTCAGCCCCTTTATCAACCTTCGGGCACGTTAGCCGGAACGCTCTCAGTTGACTTTGAGCTTTTGCCAATTAGCCAATTCTTAAAGAGTCTCAAAATTGGTCGATCGGGGCAAGCCTTTGTCATGGAGCGATCGGGAACCCTCGTCATGTCTTCAATGGCAGAGCAACCTTTTCTTCTCAGCAATCAACCCCAGCGCTTGGATGCCGCCTTGAGCCGAGTTCCTTTAATTCAGGCGACTACTCAACACCTCCGCAAAACGTTCAAATCCTTCAACAATATTTACAGCAGTCAACAGCTTAATTTTGACTTTAACCAAGTCAGCCAACGGGTGCAGGTGACTCCCTTTAGCGATCACCAGGGGCTTGACTGGCTCATCGTGGTCGTCATTCCAGAAACAGATTTTACCGAACAAGCCAGCGCCAACCTGCAAACCGCCATTCTGAGTTGTCTTGCCGCTTTGACCATTGCCACCCTAATTGGTATTGTCATGGCGCGATCGATTACGCGAGCGATCGTGCGGCTCAACACTGCTGCCAAACAGCTTACAGACGGGCATTGGCATCAGACCGTGAAGACAAACCGCTCTGATGAGTTAGGCGAGTTAGCGCTGTCGTTTAACCACATGGCAGCCCAACTGCAAACCTCACGATCGCTCCTCGAAACCGCCAACCAAACGTTAGAACAGCAGGTCAGCGATCGTACCGCCGAGCTACAGCAAGAAATTAGCAACCACCAACGCACCGAAGACGCGCTTCGCGAGCAGGAAACCCAAACTCGTGCCCTTCTCACTGCTATTCCTGATTTGATGTTTCGCGTCAGTGCCGACGGCATTTATTTAGGGTATGTCAGAGCTAGTGAGTTTACAGATTTGTTGCCTGAAAGCTATAACGTCATCAACAAGCACCTAACAAGCTATCTACCCGCAGAGGTTGCCCAACGACAGCTTCATCATCTTCACCAAGCGTTGACTACGGGCAAAACTCAGGTCTATGAGCAACGGGTCACCTTTAATGATCGTATGCAATATGAAGAAGTGCGAGTCATCAGAAGTAATGATGCTGAAGCGTTGTTTATCATTCGCGATATCAGCGATCGCAAGAAAGCCGAACAAGCCCTGCTTGAAACAAATCAAGAACTAGCTACCGCGCTGCAACAACTTCAAGCGACTCAACAAGAGCTAGTCCAGTCTGAAAAAATGGCAGCATTAGGGCAGCTCATTGCTGGAATTGCTCACGAAATCAATACGCCTCTCGGTGCTATTCGAGCCGCGAGTGGCAACACCACAAAAGCCTTAGAGGAATCACTGCAAGAACTTCCTAAGCTCTTTGACAAGCTTGCAAGTGATGAGCAAATCAGATTTTTTGCCCTCTTAGAACGCGGACTGCACACCCAAATTCACCCCTCCGCACGAGAAAAAAGACAGTGGAAGCGATCGCTGATTGAGCAACTAGAGGCTCATCAAATTAAAAATGCTCGTAACGTTGCCGACACGCTCATTGATATGGGCATCTATGATCAGATTGAGGCTTTCTTGCCCTTGCTTGACAGCGATCGGGCGGACTGGACGCTGCAACTGGCTTACAACCTAGTCCGGCTTAAAGGCAATAGTGAAAACATTTTGATAGCGGTTGAGCGCGCCGCCAAAGTTGTGTTTGCCCTCAAAAACTATACCCATCAAGACTATAAAGGCGAGAAAAGCCTAGCTCACGTCAGCGAGGGGCTAGAAACGGTGTTGACGCTTTATCAAAATCAACTTAAACAAGGCGTTGAGGTGATTCGTCGCTATGAGACGGTGCCGCCAATTTGGGGCTATCCCGATGAGTTAAATCAGGTCTGGACGAATTTTATTCACAATGCGATTCAAGCAATGAATCACAAAGGACAGTTAGAGATTGGCATTAGCCACGATCGCATCCAGCATCACATCATCGTCAGCATCACCGATAGCGGGTGTGGCATTCCGGCTGAGATTTTGCCGCGCATTTTTGAGCCGTTTTTTACCACCAAAGCTGCCGGACAAGGAAGCGGATTGGGCTTAGACATCAGCCACAAAATTATTCAAAAACACGCAGGAACAATCGAGGTTGAAAGCCAACCAGG
>JBBRMC010000140.1:0-7684 GCA_038231055.1 Leptolyngbyales cyanobacterium | reverse complement strand
GCGGACTGATCAAGCGGCAAATCCCGATTTTCAGCCCGTGTATTTAACCCAGATTTTAGAACAGTTAGTCGAACGATATCAGCTTCAAGCCCACAAAAAACAGATTGTCTTACACGCTCACTTGACTGACTCTGTTTGGGTGGTAGGCGACGCTGCACAACTCGCCCAACTGTTCACAAATCTAATCACGAATGCGCTGCATTACACATTAAATGGGGGGATCGTCGAAGTGACCTTGAGTCGAATCGGACAAAACCTTTCGGTTGATGTAAAAGATACAGGAATTGGCATTGCTCCAGACCATCTAGCACGAGTGTTTGACCGATTTTGGCGAGCGGATCAGTCTCGCGCTTATTGGGACGGTGGATCGGGATTGGGGTTAGCGATCGCGCACTCGATCGCCCAAAGTCATGGTGGAACGATCAGCGTCAGCAGCCAAGTTAAAACTGGTAGCTGCTTCACTGTGCGGTTAGCCGCGATAACAGGAATGACTCCCAAAATTGTAAAAGCTCCATCTGCAAATACTAGCGATGATCAGTTTTTTGGGTAAAAATCAAACCTTTGAGAAATACCCAACTGACTGAGGTCATTCGTGACCAGAAACCCTGGCTACGGTCGGTCTTTTCTGTCTTAGAGTCGTGAACAGGATGCAGACTCCCAAAATCGATACTAAGACGATCGAGGAGCCGATCGTCCCAAAATTGAGTCCGCCTTTCTCGTGCGATTTAGTCAGAAAATCCCCTAGCGTTGCACCAAATGGGCGGGTAAGAACAAATGCAATCCAAAACAATAAGACCCCGGAGATGCCAGAAAAGTAATGCGCTCCTAACACCAAGGCAAGCAAACTTGCAATGAGGAACGCCCCGCCTGCAAACCCTAGCCCAGAGGTGTCAGCCAAGAAATCACCCAAGGCAGTCCCTAACGTATTTGAAAACAGAATGGCAGTCCAATAAAGCAACTCAACTTTGGGTGTTTTGATGGTTTTCACCGAGAGTGACCCCACACTCAAGTGCCAGCCCGCAAAAATTACCAGGAGAATGGTCACTAAAATCATTGACCCGGTGGCATAGCCTAGCCCTAGGGTGCGATCCATATAATCTGACATCGTGGTGCCTGCGGTGCTAGTTGAAAGAATCACTGTCCAATAGAGCAGTGGGTTGTATGCTTTCGCGACTAATTGAGTCACCAGCGTTGCTAAAAATACTCCAATCAGGATCGCAGAACTCACGGCATAGCCTACTTGGAGCGTCATTGATAATAGGTCGCCTGCTGTTTCTCCTAGCGTTGTTGCGCAGATCTTCATGATCCAAAAAAATGCAGTGATTTGAGGAAGTTTATTCATTGGTTGCTCCTACGATTTGTCAGGCGATCGAGCTTGATCTAAACGTGCGACCCTATCGTAAGAAGGAAACATCAAGAACTCGGGAAGATTGGCTAGAAGTTGAGTGTCTTTTCAACTTCTTGACGTTTACTAAGTACAGTGTGGTCGTCCTCCCAATTCATCCTTCAAAATGCAAAGACTGGTTCATTTCTGGATTCATCGAATCAATCCACAGCTTGCAACTCTAGTGACCGCGATCGGCACGATCGGGCTATTTACTTGTTTAGTTGTGTTATTGGGCTTAAGTTGGCTGTTTGAGGAAGTATTAGACAAAGAAGCTTTTGGGTTTGACACCACTGTGTTAGTAAAAGTGCATCAATGGGCAAATCCTGTTCTCGATCGCGTCATGGTGAGTTTGACTCGACTCGGCGATCCTGAATTTGTTGTTGTAGTCATTGCTCTGAGTTTTGGGCTGCTGCTGTGGAGGCGACAGCGAACCGAAGCCACCGTTTTGACGATCGCCTGTCTAGGCGCACTCGTTCTCAATCAGGGGCTAAAACTCTTTTTTGCAAAACCTCGTCCTCAGCTTTGGACTCCGCTTATTCCCGAAACGTCGTTTAGTTTTCCCAGTGGTCATGCGTTAGGGTCTCTGGTTCTCTATGGATTTCTTGCGTATCTCTTGGCGATCGAGTTTCCCAAGTCATCACATTGGATCTACAGCTTCACAGGGGTTCTAGTGACTGCCATTGGCATCAGTCGTCTCTACTTGGGCGTTCACTGGGTTACCGATATTGTTGCGGGTTATGCCGTCGGCTTTCTCTGGTTGATGGTTTGCATTACTCTGCTCAAGTTGCAAACTCAGAAAAAGATGAGCAGATCGCCAAAATCTTTAAGGTAAGTGCCCATGCGAAGCGGACGAAATCACTTGGTTTTCCTGCATTTAGCTAAGCAACTTGCCTCAAACTCACGGGTTCTTAATAGAAATCAGCTCCTCAAAACCTTGTACGATCGTCCAATTCTGACAAGATGACCTTAACCATGCAGACGTGGCTCTCAGTGATTGGCATCGGTGAAGACGGACTCGCGGGATTAAGTCCGATCGCTCGTTCTCTGCTCGATCGGGCTGACATTATAGTTGGCGGCGATCGTCACCTTGCCATGTTGCCCAACGATGACCCGCGAGAACAGCTTTCTTGGACTTCTCCGCTAGACGCAACCCTTGATGAAATTCTGCGTCGTCGAGGACAGTCCGTTTGTGTCTTGGCAAGTGGTGATCCGATGTGTCACGGGATTGGCGTGACGCTAACCCGTCGCATTCCCCTTGCAGAAATGACGATTATTTCTGCGCCGTCTGCGTTTAGTCTTGCCTGTGCCCGTTTGGGCTGGTCGCTGGCAGAAGTTGAAACCTTTAGCCTCACTAATCGTCCGGTTGCTACGATCGCCACTGCCCTCTCTCCCGATGCCCATTTATTGGTTCTCAGTGCAAATAAAACCACACCTGCCCACGTTGCGACCTTGCTGACTCAACGCGGGTTTGGTCGCAGCAAAATCACCGTTTTAGAACACATGGGAGGCATTCAAGAACGCCAAGTCGAAGGCATTGCCAACACCTGGGATCTTCAAAATGTGTCCGATTTAAACACGTTAGCGATCGTGTGCCACGCTGATCCGGGAACTGTTCCTCTGTCTCGCATCGTGGGTTTACCCGACGATGCTTATCACCATGATGGACAACTGACTAAACGCGAAGTGAGATCGATTACCCTATCCACGCTGGCACCATTGCCTGGAGAGTTGCTGTGGGATGTTGGCGCTGGCTGTGGGTCGATCGCGATCGAGTGGTTACGCAGCCATCCTCGGTGCCGAGCGATCGCGATTGAGCGGCACCCCACTCGCCTGCAAATGATCGCAGATAACGCATCCGCTTTGGGAGTTCCCCATCTCAAACTGGTTGAAGGAGATGCCCCCACAGCTTTGCAAGAATTGCCTCAACCAGATGCTATTTTCGTGGGCGGAGGTGCCACTGCCGATCGATTACTCGATATCTGCTGGAATGCGCTGCGTCCGGGGGGGCGACTGGTAGTGAATGCGGTGACGATCGAGAGTGAACAAATCGTTTTGCACTATCACGGTCTGTATGGAGGTGATTTGATTCGGATTGGGATTCAACGGGCAGCCGCGATCGGAACGTTCTTAGGCTGGAAGCCTCTGATCCCAGTGACCCAATGGAAAGCAATTAAACCTTTATAGTTGATTAAGAAAGGGTTAAGTGTAAGCTTTACCACTCTAAGCGAATTGTTGTACAGTTTTCATCTCAACACGGATTAATGATGTGTTTGAGGCTATGAATAGGGAAATTGATATACTACAGTCCCATTCTCAGAAGTTTCAAATAAGGCTTCCCACTCGACAGCCTTTTTATCTAGATATTCCTTGGCTTGCTCTCGTGGAAGTTGAGCAGTAGTTGCCCACTCAAAAAGGGTAATTTGTCCTTTTTTCTTCATTAAAGTCTCATGAAATAATCTGTCTAAATCGGACATCCGAGCAGAGATTTCCTGATTTTCTCTATGTTTCTTAGTGTATTGAAGCCAAGCATAACCACCACCTATTAGTATTCCACCTATTCCTGCTGACTTAAGACGGTCAACCAAGCTTGCTCCTCCAATAAAAACAGAAATAATAGACAGAAATCCGAATACAATACAAATTTTCGCAACGTTGTCTCCTGAAACTGACAACTCTGATTTCCGACCACGAAAAATTTGGGAAACTATAAAGAATGGGAATACTAGAATAGATAAACCTGTAACTAAAGTTTTTTGATGCTCTCGTGCTGTATAGCGACCATATAGCTTTTTAGGCATTTGATATGTTCTCTTAGTGCGTCATTTGTATGAAAAAGTCGTTCTTTAATAGCTTGACTGCTTGAAGCTGTTAGACGTGATACAAGCTCCTCTATCATTCGATAATTTTGGGTTGTGATCAGCATAGTTTTCAACTATCTTTATCATTAAATAATACTTCTTGCACGTATTATTTGTTAATTAGAGCGATAAAGGTTTCACAGAACACAGAGGTGATTTAATTCGGATTGGGATTCAACGGGTAGCCGCGATCGGAACGTTCTTAGGCTGGAAGCCTCTAATCCCAGTCACTCAATGGAAGGCGATTAAACCTTGATATTTCATGTTGAACGTCTCGACACACCCAGTCTTCATTGGTTCTTCCGTCTCGACGATGGCAAGATGTTCGACCAATTAAAGCGCTTCAATCCCCGATGAAACCTTTGTCGCGATCGCGCCTAGCTCGATCCAGCCCATGAGCCAGTTTAGAGCCTATCTCGTCGATCGGGTTCAAAAATTCCTCGGTCTCCCAATCTTCGGTGTTCGGTTTGATCGAGCATCACCAAGACTTTATCTACCCGGTTGCCATCCATATCCATAACCTCAAAGCGCAGGGTACTCCACGCAAAATGGTCGGCTGGTGCCGGAATGCGACCCAGGTGCATGACCACAAAACCACCCAGAGTTTGATAGCTGCCGCGCTGTTCTCCCGGAAGCTCTTCGTCTTCTAGATTGAGAATCTCTTTGAATTGGTAAATTGGCAACATCCCATCCAACAGCCAAGAGCCATCTTCTCGCTGCACGGCTTGGGGTTCTTGCAGTTCTTCGATCGAGGGAATATCACCCACGATCGCTTGCAAAACATCCGTCAGCGTCACCAAGCCTTGAATCACGCCATACTCATCGACCACGAAGGCAATTTGAGTGCCCGATTGTTTGAATAGCTCTAGCACTTTCAGCGCACGGGTGCTCTCAGGCACAAACACAGGTGGATTGAGCGAAGTCGTGAAATCGATCGGTTGTCCCTCCAGCATTTTCACCAGCAAATCATAGACCTGCACGACTCCCAGCAGATTATCGAGTCCCCCGTGACACACTGGGAAGCGTGCGTGCGAACTCTCCATCATGGTGCGGCGATTTTCGTCGAGCGAGTCTTCTAAGTCAAGCCAGACAATTTCTAAGCGAGGAGTCATCAGAGAACTGACCCGCCGATCGCCCAACCGAAACACCCGTTTCATGATGTCTTCTTCTGCCTGCTCAAACATCCCCGCTTCGGTGCCCTGCTCGATCATGACGCGAATCTCTTCTTCAGTCACCGTCGGCTCACCCGATGGACGAATGCCCAAAACTCGCAGCACAACATCGGTCGAGACCCCCAACAAGAAAACGATCGGAGACGCAACTCTTGCCAGCAAACTCATCGGAATCGCCACCATCGTTGAGACCCGTTCGGGATAGTTGAGCGCTAATCGCTTGGGCACGAGTTCGCCAATAATCAGCGTTAGATAAGCCAGAAGAATCACCGAGATCCCAAACGAAAGCGGCTGAGTGTAAGGTCGCAAAAACGGGATTGATTCTAAAATCGGCTCGACTCTGCGCGAGATAGCAGCCTCACCAAAAGCACCAGAGATAATCGCAATCAGCGTAATGGCAACCTGCCCGATCGCCAAGAAGTTATTTGGCTCACTTGCCAGATCGAACGCTGCTTTGGCTTTGGCATCTCCCTGATTTGCCATTTGTTGGAGACGCACTTTTCGAGCAGACACGATCGCCATTTCTGACATCACAAACAGTCCGTTGGCGATCGTTAAGAGCAAGATAATCAAAAGTTCGACGGTGGGAGGCATTCCTGGTGCTGCTTGGTGATCTAGCAGGGATGGTGCTGACTGTTTTAGTGTATCTGAGTTTTACCCTTCGCCCTCGACTCTTCTAATCATAGTTTTTCGCTTAGAGAGGGCTTAGCAGTCTCTAGGGTAATTGGGCGCTGTACAAAAACTCTAATGGTTGCCAATTTTATAAGTACGCCCTAAAGAAAATCCGCCAGCACTTTCAGCGATCGCTGCACCTGAATCTCCCACGTCCAATTCTGCATAAACTGTGCAGCAGCGGTTCCTCGACGTTGGGCTTCTGAGCGATCGCGATACACCTGCTCTAACTGCTCGACAACTTCCTCAACATCTGATTCTCCCCAACCCTCAGTGCCGCGATAATGGTTGTTGCCAATCACTTGACGCTGAGTGCAAAGAGGATAGCAATGATCAGGCTGAATGACATCTAAATGTCCTGTATTAGCTGAGAGAATGGTGGGAATGCCACAAGCAAGGCTCTCCATTGCAACTAAATTGGTGCCTCCCTCAGCGCGATTAGGAAACACAGCGACATCCGCTTCTCGAAGAACTTGAGGTGTGATCGAGTTGGCAATCATGCCCACATCTAACACTGCATCAGCAGGAATATCATTGTCTGTCAGCCAGCGAGCGATCTGTAAACGCCCACGAGCATCAACGGTGGGCAATCCGGTGACGTGTCCGGCGCGATCGAGTCCCGTCATGGTGTGAAGCCAATGGTTGTGCCAAGCCGTTACTAGCAGGGCTTCAGGGTGATGTGATCGAAAAATGCGAAAGGCAGCTACGACAATATCTTGACCTTTGCGATGCTCTAATTTGCCGCCTGAAAAAATGACAAAGCGATCGTGCAACAGTCCCGATTTGGGAGCTGGATGAAACAAGCTAGGGTCAATTCCCTGTTGAACCGTTTCGACTTGGGTTAGTCCATAACTTCGCAAGATTTCTGCATTCCAGTGAGATCCGGCGATGATACGATCGTAGCGGTTAGCCTGCTCGATTTCGTGCGGCAAAAACTGCGTGTCTTCTGAAAAAATAACACCAACGTTATGAGTTCCCTGAATGCGATGATTGTCGTCACTGGTTGCAAAATGATTTCCTAAAGGCTTGAGTATGAGCAGGTTTGTGTTCACCACCTTATCTGGATTCTGAGCTAGGAGCGTTTGAATTTGTTGAGGATAATGAAGCACTGAGTTGAGCCGCGATCGCAGCACCGGATTCAATTCTGATAATGCAGAAATCTCTATCAACGGCACAGGTTCTAAACCAGAAATTTTTAATAGCTGCAATGCTAGATTTAATCCATAAACTCCCCAGCCAAGATTCCCGCCGATTGGGAACCCAATGCCGATTCGTTTAATTCTTGACTGTGCATTAACTGCTAAATCGCGACTTTGATTCGTAGAATCATTTTTTTGAGATGAATTCTCAATCATCTCCGACAATCGATCGACAATAGATTGAACAACGCTAGTCCAATCGCCGAGGCAACGCTGCCGAAAAAGTCGAGCCGTCGGATACCAGGGGCTATCGATCCGATCGAGCATCCATCGCCAATCAGGAACCGCGCACAGCAAAATCCAAACCGATTTGCCCATTGCCCCGGCTAGGTGGGCAACCGATGTATCAACACTGATTACTAGATCAAGGGTCGCGATCGCTGCCGCCGTGTCTGC
>JBBRMC010000139.1:0-7739 GCA_038231055.1 Leptolyngbyales cyanobacterium | reverse complement strand
GCATTTGCGGCATCTACTGCAACAGTGGATTCCTTTATTGAGATGCGCGTGGGAATCGCGATCGGCGTGGGCAGTGCCTCGATCGGCTCGTCTACCGGGGCGGATGTGACCGATGAAAAGGGGCGTTCTCTGCACTCACTTGCATCCGGAAAGGCATACACAGCGCAAGCAGGTACTTTGGACACATGGCAACTGCCGGCGCTAACTTGGATAGAACCTGCGGCAGGAGGCGTGTTGTATTTAGGCGATAAACCTTATCGGGGTAAGTTTTTGCTGGCTTCGCAAAAAGGGCGAATTTGGGTGGTCAACTATATCAACTTGCGGCACTATCTTTCTAGCGTGGTCGGTAGTGAAGTGTCTCCGAGTTGGCACATGGATGCGCTCAAAGCTCAGTCGGTGGCGGCTCGATCGTATGCGTTGACCTATTATTTCAAACCTGTGAATGCGCTCTATCAGATGGGAGCCGATGAATATTATCAGGTCTATAGTGGTATTTCGAGAGAAGTCGATCGGACTCAGCAAGCGGTGGATACGACGGCAGGAGAGTTTGTGAGCTATCGCGGTGGCATTGTAGAGTCACTCTATGCCGCGTCTGATGATATTGTGGCGGAAGCGTTTCAAGGAAAGGGTATGAGCCAGCTAGGGGCGTTGAATTTGGCGGAACATGGCTATTCTTATCATCAAATTTTGGCAAACTACTATCCCAAAACTGGTGTTGCACGAATTGAGCAAGATCATGAATAGCGATGGTTTGGAAGGTAATGGTCTAGACCTGTGGAAAAGTAAGTAAGTAGGGAGGCACCATGATTTGTAGGGTAGGTCAGCGATAGCGTAACCCATGCGGGTGTTGGGTTTCGCCCCTCAACCCAACCTACATCCACCTCACATTTAATTCTACTTGCCTACTTAATGCCGAATGGCTCAAGCAACGCTTTCAGTTCTAGGAATGCTGCCTCTTTGTGATCTGCCGACACATACACCAACACGTCTCCCGTCTTGTAGTCAACGGCGTGCCACGCCCACCGTTGTTGCTGCTTGAAACCGACAAAGCTCCACATCTAGCTTATCAGTGTCCGTTCTGGCATCCTCAATTCTGCATCCTCATCTAATTGAATGGGAACAGGCTGGACGTGCCAAATATCCCGTGAATAGTCTTGAATCGTTCGATCGGACGAAAAATATCCAATTCGAGCCGCGTTTAGAATAGACATCTTTGTCCAAGTTTCGGTGTCTCGATACACCTGGCTGACGTGCTGTTGACAATCAATATAGGACTGATAATCGGCGAATAGGAGATAATCATCCCGGTCTTTGAGCGAATCAATCAAGGGTTTAAACAGGTCTCGATCGCCCTTTGAAAAATAGCCCGACGCAATCTGGTCGATCGCAGCTTTCAGTGGGACATTTGTCTGATAGTAGTCTTCGGGGCGATATCTCTGCGCTTTGAGTTGCGCCACTTCTGGAGTCGTCAACCCAAATAAGAAAAAGTTTTCGGCTCCCACTCGATCGCGGATTTCAATATTCGCACCATCTAGAGTTCCGATCGTCAGTGCCCCATTCATAGCAAACTTCATGTTGCTAGTTCCAGAGGCTTCTTTACCCGCTAAGGAAATCTGTTCGGAGAGGTCAGCCGCCGGATAAATGAACTGAGCTACAGAAACACTATAGTTGGGAAGAAAGACTACTTTAAGACGATCGTGAAGGTCTCGATCGTGATTTACCACCTCTGCGACTGAGTTAATCAACTTAATGATCAACTTTGCCATCGTGTAGCCGGGAGCCGCTTTACCTGCAAAAATTACTGTTCTAGGCAGCACATCTGCATCGGGATTTTGCTTAATGTAATTGTAGAGAGTGATGACGTGCAGAATATTTAAGTGTTGACGCTTGTATTCATGAAAGCGTTTGACTTGAATATCAAATAGTGAGTCAGCATTGACACTGGTTCCAGTTGTTTTTTGGATGTATTCTGCTAAATCTTGCTTGTTATCTTGTTTGATCTGCCGCCACTTTTCACAAAAGCTTGCGTCCTCTGTAAAAGCTTCTAGCCGTTTGAGTTCGTCTAAATTCTTGACCCAGGTTTTGCCAATCTTATCCGTGATTTGCAGGGCTAGTTTTGGATTTGAGATTAATAGCCAACGTCGAGGAGTCACCCCATTAGTTTTGTTGCTAAACTTCTCTGGAAATAGCTCATAAAAATCTCGCAGAAGTTGATGTTTCAGAAGATCAGTGTGGAGGGCAGCGACTCCGTTAATGGCGTGACTGCCTACACACGCTAGATACGCCATTCGCACTCGTCGCTCTTTTCCTTCTTCGATGATTGACATTCGAGTCACCCGATCGTCATCTCCTGGATAAAGCAACCGGACTCGATCGAGAAACCGCCGATTAATCTCAAAAATGATTTCTAAATGGCGAGGCAATAGCCGTGCAAATAGGTCAAGATTCCACCGCTCTAAAGCTTCTGGCAGGGTGGTATGATTCGTATAGCCAAAGCTATTCTGCGTAATTTTCCAGGCTTGATCCCAATCTAAGCCATGCTCGTCGATTAGAAGTCGCATCATCTCGGCAATGCCGATCGAAGGGTGGGTATCATTAATTTGAATCGCCACTTTGTCAGCAAATTGATCAAAGCTTGAATGAGTTTGTAAATAGTTTCGGATTAGATCTTGCAATGAGCATGAGACAAAAAAGTGTTGCTGCTGCAATCGCAATTCTTGCCCCTGACAGGTATTATCATTCGGATAGAGAACTTTTGTAATATTCTCAGAAAACGTTTTATCGGCAACGGCACGGGCGAAGTCACCAGAGTTAAAGATTTCTAAATTAAAGTCTTCACTCGCCCTCGCACTCCACAATCTCAGTGTATTGACTGTATTTGAGCTATAGCCAGAGATTGGCATATCATACGGCGTTCCTAAAACCGTTCGCTCAGGCATCCAGCGCACCTGATACCGTCCAGTTTCATCGGTGTAACGTTCAGTTTGCCCACCTAGTTTAACTTCGACCGTATATTCCGGTCGTGGAATCTCCCAGGGATTGCCAAACCGCAGCCAGCGATCGGGGTGTTCAACCTGCCAACCGTCTCGAATCGTCTGTTGAAAAATTCCAAATTCATAACGAATGCCGTATCCGATCGCAGGTATCTCTAACGTCGAAAGAGAATCTAGAAAGCAAGCAGCAAGACGACCTAACCCACCATTACCCAGTCCAGGTTCATCCTCTTGCTCTAACAAATCATAGAGATCAAATCCTAGTTCTTGCACAATGTCTCGGACTTCTTCATAGAGTCCAACATTGACCAAATTTTTGCCGAGTTGTCGCCCAATTAGATATTCAGCAGATAGATAGCAAACGACCTTAACGCCTGGTTGCAGATAGGTTTGATCGACCGTTTTAATCCAGCGTTGCAGGAGGCGATCGCGCACTGTATAAGATAACGCCATAAAGTAATCGTGCGGGGTTGCCCAAGCCTTGTCTTTTGCCAAGATGTAGTAAAGGTTATCTAATAACGCCCGTTTTAGCGTTTCTCGATTCATTCCCGTTCGATCGTCCTGCACTTGAATCTGAACGTGCTCTGTCCGGCAGAAATGCTTTTTGGGATGCGGAGCATGGCGACCATTGTGCTTCGAGGAATTACCGTTCATAAATGAAATCCTTCGGACGTGTTCTAGTCACTTAAGCTAGAGATGTTGCAGGTTTTCGTCATCTAGCTTAAGAGAGAACAAAACCTCCAGCCCTCGTATCAGGGTGGAGGTTTTGAGAGAGCAGCAATCAAGCGTCAAACTATCAATTGAAACCTGACTTCTGAAATCTAGTAAGCACGACGAGTGAACTGATAGTACAAGAACAGAGCAATGATAGCGCCAATAACTGCGACAATGATACCCGGAAGGCTTAACGATGCAGAAGTAATCGCTAGCGTCCCTGTATTAATCAATGTGAACACTGTGCCGCCGATAAAAGCACCGACAATACCCAATACCATCGTGCCAAGAATGCTGCCGCCTTGTTGACCAGGGTAGATAGCTTTTGCGATCGCGCCTGCAATGATTCCCAAAACAATCCAAGCAATAATATTCATTGATTTAACTCCGTTATGGTTTTAATTGAAATGTGTTTAACGAAACGAAATAGTCACTACTGACCAGAACCCGTTCCTTTAGGAGCGGTAGTTGAGCCAGAACTGGGACTGTTTTCTGATCCACTATTCGTCGGGTTGGTTGACGAATTGGGTTGAGCAGAGCTGTTAGGAGTCGTCGGCTGAGAACTAGACTTAGCAGGAGCCTGGGTAGTGGGGGCTTGCTGAGCAGGAGCCGGTGACTGAGGAAGGGTAATATTTACTTTGGGGGCTTCAGTAGGCGCTTGAGGCACAGGCACAATCCGATCGCGCTCAATTATACGCTCACGAACTTCAGGAGACGGGCTGGCTTTAGGCGATGCAGCCCCACCCGGAATCACGATCGTGCTGTTAACGGGAGCAGGGGTGTTATTGCTCTGGTTAAGCAGATAGAGCGCTCCACCTACGATCGCTGCCGTACCTGCGAGAATAATGCCGACTAGCAGACCTCGACCTGCATTGTCGTTATCGCGGATTTGCTGGTTGGCTTCATAGCGGTGTTGCTCAACTGCACGTCCTTGTACATAGCCATCCCGATAATCAACCGGGTTAGGGTTTACCACATCAGGCTCACCTGGGTTGGGAACCGGGTTAGTTGGGTTTTCGCGATCATTTAAGTTTGACATATTAAAAAGTAGGATAGCTGAATCGTTATCTAAAAGCGCTGGTTAAGTCGCTTCTAAAGAATCGAAGTAATTGAGTGATGCTCCCGAATCAAGCCTTGCTTAAGTGCTTGAATACAATCTACTCTTGAGCCGATAGCAAATCGATGTATCTAGAGAAATAACACTTCCTCTAGCTAAAGAGAGATTCTCGAAGGGATAACTCCTAAGAAACACACTCTGAATGACAAGGATGGTAGAAGAGATTAAACGGGGTGTTTCTTACTTTTCCCAGGAATGGGGTACCGTTCCTGAGAGGCTGAGATCTTGCACCCGATGAAAACTCCCTCGTGGCTAGCACTCACCCGTCCGTGATTGAAAATCACCGTCTAACGGTGCGAAGTTCCCTCAAGGGACTGAACGAGGAATTGAGGCAATTCAGTCCATTTCAATGGACTTCGCAAGGCTAGCCCGGAATTCCATTCACGGGCGGGACACCATCGCAGTGAAGAGGCGGGTGCCAGACCTCAGTTGAAACGGACTCAAGACACTCAACCCTCCGACGCAATAACGCCGACTCTAACGGGTTCTGCCTGTGAGATTGGCAGCAATGATCGCTAGCTCAGAGGGGTCAACAGGTTTAGCAACGTGAGCCTGAAATCCTCCAAGCAGGGCAGCTTTACGGTCTTCTGAACGGGCAAACGCGGTCAGAGCGATCGCGGGAATGCGTCCTCCGGCTCGTGCCTCCAGCGATCGGACTCGTCGCAGCAGGGCATAACCATCTTCCTCTGGCATTCCGATGTCGCTGATCAACAGATTGACTGGGGGCAATGAGGTATTTTGGAGCCGAGCGATCGCGTCATTAGCAGTTGCAGCCGTGATGGCTTCAGCCCCGTAGCCGCTCAAAATTTGGGCGATTAGCTCACGCGCATCGGCTTCATCATCGACAATCAAAATTCGCACGCCTTGCAGACTGGGTGCATCAGACACCGCCGGAGGCAAAGTAGTTTCTACAGTAGGGTGCACTCGATCGACCACCGTAGGAGTTGTAACCGGAAGCCGAGGAAGTTTGACTGTAAAGGTGGTGCCCTGTCCCAATCCCGGACTTTCAACCTCAACAGTGCCGCCGTGCAACTCGACCAGATGCCGGACGATCGAGAGACCTAACCCCAGTCCGCCATAGGTGCGAGTGATTGAGCTATCGGCTTGACGAAATCGATCGAAGACATGGGGCAAAAAGTCAGCTTGAATGCCTTGCCCCGTGTCAGTCACCAGAATCTCAACGTGAGAGTTGATGCGCTGTAGACAGATCTGCACTCGCCCCTCTTTAGGGGTGAACTTGATGGCATTTGAGAGCAGATTCCAAATCACTTGCTGAAGGCGATTTATGTCGCCCGAAATTGGGGCGGCTGTGGGGTCTAGCACTGATTGGAGTCGGATGGATTTAGCCTCTGCTGAGGGGCGCACCGTCTCGATCGCGGCTTCGATCACCGTTACGGGATTGATCGTCTGCACGTTGAGACGCAGTTGCCCCTGAATAATTCGTGAGATGTCGAGTAGATCTTCGATGAGTTGGGCTTGTGCTCTGGCGTTGCGTTCGACGGTTTCGAGAGCGCGAGCAGTGGTGGTGGCATCAAAGTCGCGAGTTCTCAGCAGCGTTAACCAGCCAAGAATTGCGTTGAGGGGCGATCGCAACTCATGGGAAACTACTGCCAAAAATTCATCCTTCATTCGATTCGCATTTTCGGCTTCGCGCTGTGCGGCTTGGGCACGATCAACTAATTGACTGCGCTCTTGCTCAATGCGCTTACGATCGCTCAAATCAAGAATAAAGGCGACCGACTCATAGCGCTGCTCACCGACCAGAGAATAGCCAACCAGCACCGGGACGCGAGAGCCGTCTTGACGAATGTATTCTTTTTCATAGGGGGTACAGGCACCCCGTTCTTGTGCTTCTGCAACGCCCTTGATGTCGAGGGGCAAATGCTCTGGAGGGGTGAGATTAACCCAGTCTAGTTTGCCCGTTGCAAAGTCATCTCGCGTGTATCCAACAATTCGCAGCAGTTCGTCGTTGGCTTCTTGGATGCCGCCATCAATGTTGCCGACCAGCATTCCGATCACGTTTGCGGAGACAAAACTTTTGAGTCGATCGTTGCTTGCTTTAATTGCCGCTTCAGACTGTCTGCGTTCACCTATGTCTTTAAAGTAAACGGCAAGCCCTTCTAGCGACGGAAAGGCATGAACTTCAAGCCATAGATTTAGCGGCTTGTAGTACACCTCATATTCAACCGATTTTTGTTCTAGGATTGCCTGTTGAAACTGGTCATAAAAGGCAGTTTCCCTCATCTCTGGAAAGCTCTCCCAGATCACTTGCCCTAGCAGGGTTGACCTCGACGTTCGCAATAGGTGTTCTGCTTGCGGGTTGAAGTAAATAAATCGACAGTCTTGATCTAAGGCAAAGAACCCGTCAGTGGTGCTTTCGAGCGTAAAGGTTAGTCGTTGATTGGTCGATTGCAGGGCATCGACTAAGTAATCTCGATCGCGGTCTAATCGATTGAGATAAATCGCATTACGCCAAAGTAAAATTGCAATGATTGTCGTTAGTATAATCACTAAAAGTGACATCCCAAAGACTGGCTCATAAAATCCGACTTGCTGCGCTCTGAGAATCAGCCAACCTAACGCAAATGGCAACACGATCGCCATCGGTAATAGTCGTCTTGCCGTTAAACTTCCTATTGACGACCCCGTAATCGTCTGCATCACAGACCGATCGGGATAAACGAATAAAACGCCAACTCCTAAGGTTAAAAACGATAATGCTGTGTGAATCGCCATCGACGCAGTGTGAATACTATATTTATAGAATACGTGTACTCCATAGGCATACCCTATCAGGGCTTGTAGAGACAAAAGAAGAGCAATGACAGTAAGAAACTGTGCAAGACCGATTGTGCGATGAGTCGGACGGCTGCTTAGCAGGAGCGCTGCCCCTATGAGCGAAATGTTTAATGCCG
>JBBRMC010000138.1:0-7787 GCA_038231055.1 Leptolyngbyales cyanobacterium | reverse complement strand
TAGCCTAAATTAGAAGTCACAGAATGGCTCAGGTAGGTCAGTCACACGCAGCACTTAAATCCACTCGTTTTTGAAAGGCATAACTGGCTTGGGTTTCCAGTCACCCATTGCACCTGGTGACAGCTTCGCTATCCCAGTGCCTAATGGGACTTTTGCTTTTTTTAAGCAAATCTGAGTCCTGATTTGGCTCTGTGAGCCATAAATACGTCCCAATTCCCTGGCAACCACTGCAGTATGTTGCACTCAACGGCATGCCTGAAGACCCTGAACGCATCACCGAAAGTATTCACTTCCAGAGATGACCAGGCGCCTCGTAGTCCGCCGGTATGCCTCAGCCAAGCCATGAACGTAAATGCATTGAAGACCATTAACCAGTGTCGCTCAATGCTCCTCTGATCGCGAACCTGATATTCAGTCATTCCCAGCCAGCCTTTCGACTCGCGATAAAAAACCTCAATCCAATTTCGCTCTGAGTAACTTCGCGCTATATATTCTGCAGTAGCCAGCTCCTTTGGCTGGTTTGTCATCAGATAATCCACCTCCGTTGCATCATCGAATGTTGGCGCATTGAGTTGAATAGCCACGAATCGCGTGCCTTCCAAGTTTGGAAAGTGTATTGGTACAACGGCAACCCAGACATCACGCGGCTTTTCTAGTTTCAAGGTAATCTTCGTAAAATTTTCTGGCGCGAGAGTCTTTGCGACATCCTCCAGCCGATGCTTGTTTCGCGATAGTTCCCCTGGCAGTTGTGCATACACTATTCTGGCTTTTACTAACGCTGCAACGTACTTTAGCTGCCGATTCTCGATCTCGACTAGAAACGGCCCGTTGTTTCCGTATGCTGAATCGAACAGGCTGAGATCCGGTATGTGACCGCGGTTCAGGCATCTGTCAATCAAGCGCAGCGCTAAGTCAGGCTTTTTAACAAACTCTGGATCAGCTTTTCCTTCAGGCAGCGACGATGCTGGTTTGTACATGGCGAGATCCAACGGGTACGCATGCACACCATCGTAAACATGACTGGTGACTTGCACCATGCCATTGTCGACCTTCCCAAGTTGCCCGATGTATTGCCTAGCGACACCATCAGTTTCTGAACCACTTTTTCTGTGACCGCTATCATCAATAATCAGCCGAAAGTTGTTTCTAGGGCGGGTTTGGCGATAGTGCCAAATTAGATCAATTCTTCGGTCATTCAATTCCTGAGCATTCCATGGTGCATCATGCAGGAAGTGATGCAAGTTCAAATACGAGACGCCAACAGTCTGCGAAGCAATTACGGAAATATTTTTTCGATGTCCTTCACCCAATAATCCTGCAAGATACGTTCGGAAATGCTTTTGCTGAGTATGTCTTGTAAATACGTCGTCAAATTTTTGACACCAATTCTCAAACGCTTTGGGCATCGCTTCAGGCACAGCATCGAGCATATTCAAATCCAAATCTAGATTGCAGTTTCTACAACTAGAATTTTCCCTCAATACACTCAGGACTGCACCTCAATTTTCCTTCATTTCCGGTTGCAGCACAAATGTAGTGAGCGGCTTAGAGAGCCGCTCACTGCATTTGTGCTGCTTTTCTCAGGACCCTAAGATCATTTCCCGGCCTTTAAAGGCGCGCTTCTTAGTGGGACTTTTTGGCAAAGTCCCACTAAGTATTTTGCATCCACCTCCCTCGTCATGGGCTCTCGACCACCTTCTTGAATGACGCGGCCAGCTCGTTTTCGTCCTTGTCCAAGTGCTTTCTCATCTTTTGCTTGGCCGTATTTGATGCCGCTTCAAATGCCGCCCTGGCATTCTCATCATCCGGCAAGGCCAGCCAGGACAGCTCATATAGCGTCCCTATTGCCGATCCCTGTCTCGACAACATTTTGCAGACTCGATCAACGCCGCTTTTGATCGCCTTCACATGCTGATCCGTTGCATATCTCATCGCCTGAGCCACTTCGCTTTCTCTGCCTTGGCCCTTGATCTGCTCGTAGTTTTCCAGATACCAGCGCAATGCATCTCTGGCTACTTCGGTCTTAGTCTTACCTTCCAACCTAGCCAGCTCGGCTATCTTCAGCCGGTCGCTTGCATCCAGACCGATGGTCATATCCTGATATTTCTTACTACTTGCCATTGCCGGTGCCTCAAAATATTAGCTATACTTAGCATACAGCTATTGGCGGTGCCTCTTTAGTGCATAGGAAACTTTTAGCGGTGCCTCTTAATCCAGCGCAGGAGCGCTTCTCACAAGCGCGTGCCTGCGCATTGTATCTTGCCTTACCGAACGGTTAAGCCTCACTTCGTTCTGCTCCCGTCGGTTTCGGCTCCGGCTATTGCCTCCGATCAACCATTCCGCTTCAGTGCCCCTTCAGCGGTCGAAATTTACCCAGGGGTATCCAACCACCCACAGGAATCCTCTTGACTGACATTGTAGGGGCGTAGAACCGCCCCAGTTTTTTTGTGCTCAGGAGAGCTTCAGAATCATTTGCCATCATTCAGCCAGAACTTTTGGCTAGATTGAGATCAGTTACCAGGGCGGGCGGTTCAAAATGACACAGCTAGAGAGCTGGCAAAGCTCAGAGCAAAAAACTTTTGGACCAGGGCAGCAAAGCGATGCCGGTCTGAGCCGATCCGTGCAAAGTTTTTACCAGCCGATCGAGCGATCGCCGAACCAGGAGAACTTGCCCTGGGCGCTCGATTTTGGGACAGGGGCGAATCTCTACCAGTCGGCCGCTTATACTGGGGAGAGACTTTCCGCACGAGCCTTGATGATGACCGACGAAGTAGAACAAAAACTAGACGCACCGAAGATCCAGCCACCGTCTGACGCGGTTGCCCGGCCCAGTGTGATTCGCACGAAGGAAGACGAAGCAATCTGGGACAAGATGCCGCACAAATTGGGCAAGCACGAGTCAGCTACTCACATCGGCTTGTCTCCGGAAGTGATCGCCGAGATGCAATCGAAGGGGCAGGGCTCGAAATTGGAGCTGTTCGATAGCAAGGCAGAAGAGGCATTAGCCGCCGCTCAAGAGCCGCCTAAAGAACAAACTCTAATCGCTAGTAACATTACGCCGGGTCTGCCGAATATTGAGCAAAGGCAGCAATACCAGAACATTCAGAGCGATACGAATGTAACTGCACCCGAGTCCATCCTAGCTAAGAATCTGCGCGAACATGCGTTAGGTACTGATATCGTTCGTGTTGCTATGCCGAGTGGAGCCACTGACAGAGCCATATTCCCTTATCGTGGCTCCGAAGACTTGCGGCTGGCTGAGTGCACAAAAGCGAATCCAGCAGCTTGGAAAGATGCATTTGAGTCGTTCCCAGATTTGCAGCAATATTTATCAAAGCACGATGGAACAAGGCTCATGCAGGCGCTCGTTAGAAACGAACTTCACAATTATGACGTTAAAGACCGCTTCGGAGATACTATGTCCAAGCATGGCAATGCTGAGCCTGGTGAGACTCTTGGCTATTCTCAGATATCTCCTAATGGGGTTAAAGAATTTTGTCAGAAATATCCACAGCTCAGAGAATATCTAGCATCGAAGGGATATGACGGCAAGAATGCTGAAGCTGCTGCGCTGCGAGATCCAAGCTGCATACCGATGATCGTTGCTGCAAAACTGCAATCAGAGGTAGACACTCTGAAAACCGCGCACGACAAACTACACCCCGATAAACCAGTAGACATCAATTGGCGCACGCTGGCCTACACTTACAATGCCGATGTTTACTACAATCCCAAGACGCCTGATAGTCCTGATTTTCATGCAAGTATTTATCCGAAAGCCAAGGAAATGGAACATCTGAGAGGCTACGAAAAGGCTTATCCTACCAGCGATGGGCTTGTTCTGAGCAATTCTGAACATCTCAAAAATGTTGAACAGCAGTTAAGATTTTTGCGCTGAACTGTCCTTCTGTTCGGCTCTGCCGAACACTGCAACCCCAGTACAGAAGCCTATCAATCCAGCAGGAATCGCAAATAGAAGCGATCTCTTCAAAGATCTGAAAAATATTTCTTGTTCAGTCACAGTATGTTTAATTCCAACATCTCGCTCATGCTCAACACCATCTGAGATGTCGCAGTAGTCGACAATTGTCCAAATACACATGACTGCAAAAAATGGCAGAGCAAACGACAAAATAAGTTGCCGAGCTTTGATTTCTTTCGGTTTTGATGTTGTTTGGTTGATGCTGTCCATGGACCAAGTATAGAACAGCAGCAACATGAGGCTTCACTTGTGGTGCGCTACGCGCTTTTGTTTTATGCCGCCTTACTTTCTGCCTGGCTTAAAGCCTACCAGCGAATCCCTAGCATCAAGCCCAAACCCTTCGGGTTGCTTCGCAAGACTTGACGCCGGGGCCCCGATTCGCCGGTATTCAGGCAGAACGGCAGATGCGTGCGGCGGCTAATTTCAACGCGGCAAAGAACCATCCTTGCACCGGAAAAGACGACTCCGTGTTGCCCGCACGAAGTAAGGCAGGATAAAGAGAACGCTCTGCGCTAGGTAAAACCGCCATATATAGTCATTTTGCCACGCTCTCATTCACGGCACAAAACAAAGGACATCAGCTCTAATCGCCGGAACCTTACTAAAAATCACATTTTCGAGCGCTCTCTCAACTTGCCGTAAGATTGCGAACCCGAGCCCCTATAAAAAAATAGCCGAGGAATAAATGGAGGGGACCCGCGCGAAGCGTGGGGAGGAAGCCGTTTATGCCGCAGGCATTCCTTACTGTTTTAGCCTGCACGCGAAAGCGTGCGCCAGAGATTGACCCCGTAGCTAGACTTCGAAGGGAGTGACGGCGGGCAAGTTTCGGCTGGAACTTGCCGTTGAGTTGTTCGCCGTCGCCCCGCAGATGTCGTAGCGCAGGGAGTCAATCTCCATATATAAATCTTCGCGCGTATGCGCGTACATGCGCATGCGTGCTCTTAATTGCTCTAAATTAGTGCACTAGGCCGCCCGCAAAAGCAAGCCCACCATAGGATACCGGACGCCAAGCGGGGGCGAAACATCGTTATGTGTGGGGGCGAAACATCGTGGTTTCTGGGGGCGAAACATCGTGGTTTGGGGGCGAAACATCGTTACCCAAAAATAAACTTCAAATACCTTGACATCACACTGCTGACGGTGGCATATACAAAGGATAGCTATTGACACGAAAAGCCCAGCCGGTCATGATTCCCTGGGATTCGGAGGGAGATAGTAGAACATCTGTGTTAATAAAACGAGCACCAGTCACAGGACCAAGTGCGGAGGGAAGCACTTCCCTTGCTGGTTTAGAAGATTTTTTCAATGAAGAGGCTAAAATTGAGGTCAACTTTTTACGGCTGCCGTATTTTCTGATTTCCAAGGCGGGAGATAGGTTCAAGCCCTTAAAGCTGACAGAAATAACCGAAAGAAATGGGGTTAGTTGTGAAATTAGGTGGCGTGTAAACCCTGACAGTGAATTGGGTTTAGCTGGTTCTTTTGAACGTTCTTTGATGTTCCTCATACACCAAATCGCAGACACTACACGTCCAACTGTGAACGCACCAGTTGCCGAAAAACTACCCTTGGGCAGTCTTTACAGTATTTGCTCAAGATTAGGTATTGCGAACAACGGTGCTAATTTTAAACGAATAAAATTAGGAATTAGAAGGCTGGCCACAGCTCAGTGTGTCAGTGAGGGCGCGTTCTTTAGTAAGGCCACTAAACGTTATGTGGAGTCAGGAAAGAGTTTTACGTTCCTTTCTGAATGGGGTTTTGCAGGTGAGATAGTTGACAGTACTTTAATTGAAGAAAGCTATGTGGTGCTGCATCCACTCATCAGACAAAATCTGGATGTCTTCTATGTGAAAACACTCGATCTCAAACTGATGAGAGATTTAAAAACAGAAACTGCACCATTGCTATATCCACACATAGCGGCAGTTTTCCATGATTTTCGGCACAGTCAAGAGTATTGGGAAGTTGGTTACAACTGGTTAGCGCAGAGGCTAGGAATCAAAGTCGAGGGCACCATCCGCGAAGCGAAGAAACAACTAAAAGAAGCGCATCAGGAATTAGTTAAGTCCTGCTACATTCATGAGCCAGTGTGGTTAGGAGACAAAATCCGCTACTATCCATCGTTACGTGCCCGTGCCGAAATGGCTCGCCAACGCAACCGGAAAGTTGTTGCAAGAACCGGTCAGCAGCTCTTTATCCCAACATTGGAAAAACTTGCAAGAACACAGGAACCAGCCAAAGATCCGCGCAAAGAAGAAATTGCATTTCAGGCTGTAATGCGGCTTAAGCGGAATCTCCCCCTGAAGTTGGATAGACTTTCAGAATTAGATATTGACCCCCAGGAAGTGTATGCATATGCTGCTTCCCTAGAAACGAGTCCAGATGGAACCAGCTCATAACCACGATCACCACTCGGTTTCAGTAGAAGTCGAGGGGTTAGAAGAGATTTTTGGCCAAAGTGGTGGCCAACCTGTGGCCATGGCGGCCACTAATGGCGGCCAATTGGTGGCCACCATTACTGAAGCATCGCGTCTTCTCCAAATTCCTTACAGCACGCTGCGACATCAAGTGAAAGAGGGCAAGTTCAAAACGCAACCGGGGCCTAACGGAAAGATTCGCATCGTCCTGGACTCTGAGTTGGCCACCAGTGGTGGCCAAACGGTGGCCAATTTATCAACCTTGGCCACCAATGGCGGCCAAACGGTGGCCAAGGTTGATAATAAATTCCTCGATTTTTTAGAACGTCAATCAAAACAGCTTCAAGATGCTAGTTGCCGCATAGGATGGCTAGAATCGCAGTTGCAGGAGCGGGAACAGGAAGTTAAGTTACTACCTGACTTGCAAGCGGCCGTGTCCAGGGCGTTAGAACAGGAAGAAAAATTGACTCGTGCAGAATCAGAATTGGAGCGGCTCAAGGCGAGCTTATGGTATCGAATGTGGTGCTGGTTCAAAAGTGCCGGCGTCTGATAAGCTCCATTATGTTTCATTTTCCCGAAACCGCTAATCATACTCTGGTGCGGCTTTCCGGCTTTTCAGCAACTTCACCTTACCCTTTTGGGGTACTTGCTCTGCCTTGATTTCAGCATTTTCACTCTCGTAAAACTGTGCATTTGGATCGCTAGAGTCGCTGGAATCGCTTAACTCATCACCCATCCGCCATGCATCATACAGATCCGGTGGTTCTCTTACGGGCTGCTTGAGATAGTCTTTGCTCGGCTCGACCGGCTTGGTCAGCGCTTCTTGAAATGCTGCTTTCGCTTTCGTTGCTTTCGCTTTCGTTGTCCGTTCCATTGCACCCATTGGTTTAGGTTCAATTGGCTGGAGCGCCCTTACAGCCGCTTTCAGATCGGCCAGCATCGCTTCCATTGCCGACACCTGATCTATCAGCGCCTTGTATTGCTCGTCAGAAATATCCATGCTCGCCTCAAAAATGGTGGCAGGGGAATGACGCTTGGAGCAATCACGGCCCTGCCTGTGTATGATTATACGGCTCGTTGCTCTCCGTCTGGCATAATGGTTTTATGACTAAATCCCGATTACGAATAATCTTGGCTGGTGGTGCACTTGTCGCCCTTGCCGCTTTTGTTCTGCCGCTGCTTTTATGTGCTGTCACCGGCACAACCCTTTGTGTACCGATGTTCGGCATCGGCTCCACCTGACACAAGCAGGCTTGGTGGGAGCGTTCTTGTCCCTACCGGAAAACGTTTGATTAAAGCCAGAAGTTCCTACTTTTAAAATGGGGACAGAAACTCAGTGAAAACAAGATAAATCCAGAGCAGTACGGAGATCGCACGTCGCGGCTTTTGCT
>JBBRMC010000137.1:0-7794 GCA_038231055.1 Leptolyngbyales cyanobacterium | reverse complement strand
AGCTTTTTTGTTTCTGACAGCGCAGGTCGAGATTCATCTCAAAGTTTTGGAAACTCAGCAGCAGCGAATTCAGTTTTATCTTGAGTCAGGAAGTTTTCACGATTTCAGCGCTGACTTGCAGCTACAAGCGTGTGAAGACGGTACGATTTTGACTTACTCGGTGCAGGCGACTCCGATGATCCCGATTCCGGGGATGTTCATTGAACAAGCCATTCAGTTTGATTTACCGACCAACCTCAAGCAAATGCGACAGGTGATTTGCAGCAAGTGAATCAAGGGCGATCGCGGCTATGAAAGTTTTTGCATTGCGACTGAAGCCTGATCAAGATTTGCGCCAAAGCTTAAAAGAGTTTGCGCTTGCAAATAATATTCAGGCAGGGTTTATTTTGTCGGCGATCGGAAGTCTTAAACAAGCCACAATTCGATTTGCTGATCAACCAGATGGTGAAATTTTACCAGGAAGATTTGAGATTCTTTCTCTCAACGGAACGCTTTCAATTCATGGAATCCACCTACATATTTTGGTAGCTGATTCAGCAGGAACCGTGAGCGGAGGACATCTCAATGATGGCAATATTATTTACACCACTGCCGAGATTGTGATCGGAGAAAGTGAAGATTTAGCATTTTTAAGAACGCCGGACGAGCAGACTGGATTTCTAGAACTGGAGGTTAAATCGAATCCGATCGGTGAATCAGATCTCGCTGTTGATTAATCCGATCGAGCCACATTTGACTCTGCTCGATCGTCAAAACAATTCTCTTATAGAATTCGTCATCTAATTCAAGCGTTAAGTAGTCGTGGTCATGAGTGGCATACCAAAACTCTCGTCCTTGACTTGTGTAATAAGTACCCGCCTTAATGACACCTGGCAGAAACGTGCCGGGTAATCGAACATCTTTCCAATCAGTTTCGGGTTTGGCAATAGTGACTTGACGAATATGAGCAATCGAAATTTCGAGCGTTTGATTAAAGAAAAACGCCCAAACTCTCTCCCAAGGATTGAGATCAATTCGTAAACGATCGTGGTTAATTGATAACTCCATAGTCACCTCTTTAGTAATAATTCTGATTCAGATTGATGCTTTAAAGATATCTTTCTAGACGTTTCAATCAGTCGATCGACACTTTCAACAATAGAAATTTCAGAAACATCGACTGGATAAATCGGAACTTCTCGCTTTTTCAAATCAAACAAATAGCTTTTATCGTAATAGTTCAAAACGATGTCAATAGCGGGGGCTAAGTCACCTTGACGAATATGAGCGATCGCCGCTTGTGCATTCTGTCCGCCCAGCTTTTTGCTAATTCGCTCAGTCGCTGCAATCAGTTCTTTAGGGTCAGCCGCACCGTAGACTTCTAGCAAAATGTCGATTCGTTCGAGGCGCGATCGCTCAACTTGAATAATCGGCGACTCAAGCATCTGCAAAAAGATTTCATCCGGCACGCGACACAATCCAACTCGACGGCTTTCGGCTTCGATCCAGACAGGACGATCGCGATCCAACCTGACCCACTGCATCGCCAGCAGATTCTCATAATGCTCATTGCTAGGCTGTGGAGGTAGCCCCAAACTGCCATAACTGCTGCCGCGATGATTTGCCAAATCTTCTAAGTCGAGAATCTGCTCGCCCCGCTCTGCCAAAGCGTTGAGCAAAAACGTTTTCCCAGTGCCCGTCATGCCGCCTAACGTCACGATCGCTTGCGGCGTTGCCAAGCTCGATCGCACCCACTGCCGAAACGCTTTATAGCCACCTTCGAGTAGAGAGACTTCCATTCCTGCCGTTTCAAGAAGCCATGCCAGACTGCTGCTTCGCATTCCGCCACGCCAACAGTGGAGTCGAACTTGGCGATCGGGCGCGAGGGCTTTAGCCGTCTGTACGAATTGGGCGAGTTTTGAGCCGACAAGGGTTAAGCCAAGCTCGATCGCGGATTCTCTACCCTGTTGCTTGTAGCAAGTTCCGACTTGGGCGCGTTCGTCGTCGCTAAACAATGGAAAGCTAACGGCTCCAGGGATGTGTCCTTGTGCATATTCAGCCGGACTGCGGGCATCTAGGATGATTCCAGGAGCGTTAAAAAATTCGTCGGGAGACAGAGTTTGCGGCATGAAGGCGGGGTTAGGTTGAACTATCTAGTAAAAGCACTCAAGGGATGTTTGAGAGGTTGTTTTTCTAGCGTTGTTGTCCTTCGATCTCCCTAAATCCCTCTTAAAAAGGGGGACTTTGAGTTCCAGTTCCCCTTTTTTAAGCAACCGTGTACACCCATGATTTGTCTATCATTGCCTAAATCCTTCGCCCCCTAAATCCCCCATTCTGGGGGACTTCGAGCCAAGAACTTCGAGTTCAAAGTCCCCCAAATTGGGGGATTTAGGGGCTGAAGCCGACTGAAACGAAGCGAGAGAGAGATGTGTGTACACAGTAGCCTTTTTTAAGGGGGGCTAGGGGGGATCAAATTCTCAAACATTCTTTCAACCTAACATTACTGGGTGGTTAACACTTCAGACGGCAATCGTCGAAACTCTAACCGCTCCGTTTCGCCCACATCCACGAAGATCGTATCGCCTTCGTTAAACTCACTTCGCAGAATCGACTTAGCGATTTGAGTCTCTAACTCGCGCTGAATCGCACGCTTGAGTGGACGTGCCCCAAACACAGGATCAAAGCCCACCTCAGCTAAGAAATCTAGTGCCGAGTCAGACAGTTTGAGCGACATCTTCCGGTCTGCCAGTCGTTTCTCAAGCCGTTGCACTTGCAGTTTGACAATCTCGCGCAACTCAGCCCTGTTGAGACTGTGGAAGATGATGATTTCGTCGATGCGGTTGAGAAACTCAGGACGGAAGCTCGATCGCATCGCATCCATCACCCGCGATCGCATCTCTTCGTATTGAGTGTCATCGCCAGCCAGATCCAAAATATATTGCGACCCAATATTGCTGGTCATGATGATGATGGAGTTTTTAAAGTCCACCGTGCGACCTTGAGAGTCAGTCACTCGACCATCGTCCAAAATTTGCAACATGACGTTAAACACATCAGGATGCGCTTTCTCAATTTCGTCAAACAAAATCACTGAGAACGGACGACGACGCACCGCTTCGGTCAACTGTCCGCCTTCTTCGTAGCCGACATATCCCGGAGGGGCACCGATTAGACGAGAGACGGAGTGTTTCTCCATATACTCCGACATATCGATCCGCACCATCGATTCTTCGGTGTCGAAAAGATAGACGGCAAGAGCTTTTGCAAGTTCGGTTTTGCCAACCCCTGTGGGACCTAAGAAGATGAAACTGGCTGTCGGTCGATTGGGGTCAGCCAGTCCAGCCCGCGATCGCTGAATAGCATCTGCCACAGCCGTCACCGCTTCATCTTGACCAATCACACGCTTGTGCAACTCATCTTCTAGTTGCAGCAGCTTTTGCATTTCTGACTGCACAAGTTTGCTGAGAGGAATGCCCGTCCACTTTGAGATAATCTCGGCAATATCAGCTTCAGTGACTTCTTCGCGCAGTAGCGATGAGCCACTCTTTTGAGTTTGAGCCGTTTGGACTTCTGCTTCTTGCAGTCGGCGATTTAGATCCGTGAGGGTGCCATACTTCAATTCAGCCGCTTTGTTGAGGTCATAATCGCGTTCGGCTTGCTGAACTTCAAGATTGACTCGCTCGATCTCTTCTTTCAACTCTTTGATCTGGTCTCGACCGCCCTTCTCAGCTTGCCATTGAGCATTTAAGCGGCTTTGCTCTTCTTTGAGATCTGCCAGTTCTCGATCGAGGCGCTCTAAACGATCGAGAGAAGCCGGATCAGTCTCTTTTTTCAGAGAAAGCTGTTCCATCTCTAGCTGCAAGACTTTGCGATCGATTTCGTCTAGCTCGTCTGGCTTAGAGGTGTTCTCCATTTTGAGCTTGGCGGCGGCTTCGTCTACCAAGTCGATCGCTTTATCTGGAAGGAAGCGATCGCTAATATAACGAGTCGAAAGCACGGCGGCGGCTACTAATGCACTGTCCGCAATTCTGACTCCGTGGTGCAGCTCATAGCGATCTCTCAGACCCCGAAGAATTGAGATCGTCTCTTCAACGCTGGGCTGGTCAACATAGACTTGCTGGAATCGCCGCTCTAGTGCGGCATCTTTTTCGATGTACTTGCGATATTCATCGAGCGTCGTTGCCCCAACACATCGCAGTTCGCCCCGTGCCAGCATCGGCTTGAGCAGATTTCCGGCATCCATTGCGCCTTGCGTTGCACCTGCGCCGACGACAGTGTGAATTTCGTCAATGAATAGAATAATCGTGCCTTGAGACTCGGTGACTTCTTTGAGAACTGCTTTTAAGCGCTCTTCAAATTCGCCGCGATATTTTGCACCTGCAATCAGAGAACCCATATCCAAGGCGATCAATTTACGATCGAGCAACGATTCTGGCACGTCTCGATTAATAATTCGCTGTGCCAATCCTTCTGCGATCGCGGTTTTGCCCACCCCAGGTTCACCAATCAGAACCGGGTTGTTCTTCGTCCGTCGCGAGAGAATCTGAATCGTGCGGCGAATCTCATCATCGCGTCCGATTACGGGATCTAACTTGCCTTGACGAGCATATTCGGTAAGATCTCGTCCATATTTTTCGAGTGATTCGTACTTGCCTTCCGGGTTTTGATCCGTCACCTTTTGACTCCCTCGTATCTGTTCGATCGCTGCTTTAAGCTTAGGTTCGTCGAGTTTAAATTCTGCAAATAGCCCTTTGCCAAATCGATCGTCTTTGGCATAGCCCAACAGCATATGCTCGATCGAGATGAATTCGTCTTCAAACTGTTTGCGGTAGTTGTCGGCTCGATCAAACAGTGTGTCTAAACTGCGACCGAGATAAACTGACCCACCGCTACCAGAAATTTTGGGCTGACGGCTGATAAATTCCTCGGTTCGATCGCGGAGTTTCTGCACGTTGATGCCGAGCTTATTAAAAACGCTAGTCGCTAATCCCTCTTGCTCAAGCAACGCACGCATCAGATGTTCGCTTTCGATTTGCTGATGGTTGTATTGCTTAGCAATTTCTGGGGTGCGAACGATCGCTTCCCAGGCTTTCTCTGTAAATTGATTGGGGTTGGTGGGCTGCATCGGTTCCCCCTCTACTGATATCTATTAATTGTGATACAGCCATTGTAGAGAAGTCAGCCGATTCTGAAAGGTCGGTGTTCACTCCTCTTTGATGCGTATTCCCGAATTCGCACCGTTTTAGTCCAAACTTTGCTCTGCAATTGCTAGGAATTGTTGGGCTTGGCTAACAAGAGTTTCAGCGTCTACCTGAGACAAGTCAGGATTAGGATCATAATCCGCGCGAGTCCGTTGAGCTTGAGCATCAATCAACTGGCGATGAAGTTCAGTCGGCACTTTGCCGGGACGGGCTAAATATTGCCCAAAGGCGCTGATGACGGCAGCGTGCTTAGAGAAAGAGAGTCCTTCTCGATCGAGAAGAGCTTCTGCAACATAAAACATCGCATAGTAAGCACGGGAAACTGCAAAGTCGAAGAACTTCTGCTCAATTAGACTCTGGGCTGCTTCCAAGCTACGCTGTGCTTTATCTAGCAACGCTTGCTGTTCTGGAGTCATAGGACAACCCCATCAGAACGAATATTTCTCAGTAGGGGTGAGTTTTCAGTCTCGTATCGTGAGCGCGCCATGAAAAGTCGGGAAATCAGAAGGTTGTGTTCTAGACACAACTTGGCAACAAAATGACTCGTGCGTTCAAGTTCTTCACTGGCATTCACTGGGTCTTTCAAGACGATTAGTACGTCTACATCTGACGCAGCCGTTGCCTCACCCCTTGCTTGAGAACCAAAAAGAATGGCACGATCGAAGCGGTCTTGATACTCTTGCTGAAGGTAGTCTCGCAGAGGTCGCAAGATATCTAAAGTTTTAGGATTAAGCTGAATGGTGGACATTTGCACCTCTCACGTTTTATCCGATCTTAAAGCTGATTTTTGGCTTTGATTTGCAGATAGCGATCAACTCAAAATCCAACAGTGCTTCACCAAGGGATTCTATCGTTCTATCGATAGGGCATGAATGGTCTTGAGAGTGCGATCGTGATTTGCATAAGGTGTAGCCGGAAAGGGCAACGGTGTAGAAAATAGGCTGGTGATTTGACCTCAGAGGTCGAAAGTTGAGGCTCAGAGCTTGGATGATGGAGCAATTTGCTCGACGTTCCCGGTTCTGAGCTTCGCTTTTAGAGCAAAAAGGTCGAGATTCCGAGTTTGAAGGTTGGAGTTTCAGGTTCAAAGGTCGGAGTTTCAGGGCTGGAGGTCGGAGTTTTGAGTTCTGAAGGTGAACGATGGACTTCAGAAGGGAATCGCTTCTATTTAAAGCCCAAAGTTTTATGGGTAGAGGCTGACATTCCGGGGTTTAAGGGTGAAGAATGGAAGTTTAAGTAGGAATGCTTAAGATCAAAAGAGAGTTCACCGGAACTTCATCGATCGCACTAGGACTGAAATCATAATGCCATCTCTCTCATTTGACGCTTATCTCAAATCAATTCAAAAGAATCTGCAACAAAGGGAGTGAGCGCAGCCATTATCCCGCGTTGAAAGGTCTGCTGGATGCTCCTGATGATGGCATTGATGCGGTAATCGAGGAAAAAGGCAACAAAGCAGGGATTCCAGACTTTACGGTAAAGCGTCGAGAGTTGCTGGTCGGCTATGTAGAGGCAAAAGATGTCGGGCTAGACCTGGATCAGATTGAAAAGACGGAGCAATTGCAGCGCTATCTAGAAGCGTTTCCCAATTTGGTGTTGACCAATTATCTAGAGTTTCGCTGGTATGTCAATGGCAAGCGCAGGCAGAAGGAAGTTTTGGCAGACCGGAATGCCAATAAGCTGCAAGTTAAGGATAGTGACAAAATTGCTGCTCTGCTGGATCAGTTTCTCAACTACACGGGCGAGATTATCAGCAGCCCCGAAGACCTGGCGCGGCAAATGGCGAGGTTGACAAAAGCAATTCGACTGGCAACAGCAACCGCGCTGGGGGGAGAAGACAAAAACGGTGAATTGCATCAACTGAAGCAGGGCTTTAGTGAAGTGTTGCTGCCCGATTTGAATGATGCTGACTTTGCCGATATGTATGCTCAGACCATTTCTTATGGGCTATTTGCGGCAAGAGTGGGTCATGCTCAAAATCCTGGAGGTGAAGCATTTACCCGTCGCACGGCTGGCACCTATATTCCCGCAACGAACCCATTTTTGAAGCGGTTGTTTAATACGATCGTAGAAACCGATGCCGTAAGTCAGATTGATTGGGCGATCGATGATCTAGTGCAGGTGTTGTCTCATGTGGAGATGGGCAGCATTTTAGAAAATTTTGGGCGGCGGACTCGTCAAGAAGATCCGGTTGTGCATTTTTATGAGACGTTTTTGGCGGCATACAATGCGGCTTTGCGAAAGAGTCGGGGCGTTTATTATACGCCTGAGCCTGTGGTGTCTTTTATTGTGCGATCGGTGGATGCGATTCTCAAAGACCGCTTTGATCTGCCGTTGGGTTTGGCAGATAACGCCAAAGATCCGGTGACGCAAAAGCCGCGAGTGCAAATTCTTGACCCAGCAACGGGGACGGGCACGTTTTTATATGAGGTGGTGAAGCAGATTTATCGCAATCTGGAAGACATTGGCATGGCGAATCAGTGGGATAGCTATGTGAAAGACAATTTGCTAAATCGGTTGTTTGGCTTTGAGTTGTTGATGGCTCCTTATGCGGTTGCTTCGCAGTTCCCGAAGGGTAATCGCTCACCTCAAGCTCGGTTTAGAACTGCAAGAACTT
>JBBRMC010000136.1:0-7802 GCA_038231055.1 Leptolyngbyales cyanobacterium | reverse complement strand
GAGCGGTCGATTATATTACCAAGCCGATTCAGCATGAAGAAGTGCTTGCTCGGATCAATGTGCATCTGCGATTAAGTCATTTAAACAAGCAACTCGAAGAGCGCAATTCTCTCCTCGAAGCAGAAATTCGATCGCGTGAACGTATTCAGTCAACTCTGCAAGAAAAAGAACAGTTTTTGCGGGGCATCTACGACGGAGTTGAGCAAGGGATCTGGGTCATTGATGTGACCCCTGACGATGAGTTGATCATGGTCGGAGCAAACCCTACCTGCGAACGACTGACTGGTCTTTCATTCAGCGAGATTCAGGGCAAACCAATCGAACATCTCCTGCCGCCAGAGATTGCGACTACGGTTCGAGAAAACTATCGCACCTGCATTTCACTAGGAACCAGCATTACCTATGAAGAGTGTCTGCCGTTCCAAGGACAGTGGAAGTGGGGACTGACCACGCTAACCCCGCTACGAGATGCGCGATCGCGAATTTATCGCATCGTTGGCACTGCCATTGATATCACCAAGCGCAAACGCGCCGAACTCGCCCTTGCCGATCGCGAGGCAATGCTCACCTCGATCGGCGATAACCTTCCTAATGGAATGATTTATCAAGTTATTCGTGACCTTAATGGCACTTATCGCTTCTCATACATCAGTGCAGGCGTTGAGCAACTATCTGGGCTGAAACTCGACGCAATTCTACAAAATTCTCGAATTCTCTATGACCAATTTCTAGAGGACGATCGCGCTCGCTTAAAGCAAGCCATCAAAGAGTCGGTACAGAATTTAGCAGTATTTGATATTCAAGTTCGCAAACGCACTGCTGAAGGAGAAGTGCGGTGGTCACAGTTTCGATCGGCACCCCGTCGCTTAGACGATGGTCGCATTCTTTGGGACGGCATCGGACTCGATATCACAGACCTAAAACAGACAGAAGAAGCGCTGCAACGCTCTGAAGCCAAACTCAATGACATTCTCAATAGTGCTGGAGCAGCGATCGTCAATTATCGAGTGTTTTCTGACCTCTCTTGGAAATTTGACTATCGTTCTGCTGGGTCAGCCCTCGTGTTCGGCTACACAGCCGAAGAATATATCGACAACCCTAGCCTTTGGATAGAAAGGTTAAAAGAACAAGACTCAGTTCTCGCTGAGACTCATCAAGCCATCTTTAGTATGCACCCAGCCACTATTGAATATGAGTTTTATCATAAAGATGGAACTTTGAGATGGATCTCAAGCACCTACACCTCTCGATACGACAATGCGGCAGAGTGTTGGGTAGTCACCACGGTTAGCATTGACATCACCGATCGTGTCCACAGTGAAAATCAACGCGAAAAAGTAGAAGCTGCCCTACAAGCGAGTGAAGAACGCTTGCAACTTGTTCTCAACGCTAACAACGATGGTATTTGGGATGTGAACCTGCTCACCGACCAAGTATTTCGTTCTCAACGTTGGTATGACATGCTCGGCTATCTTAGCGATGATCTCAACACCGATAACAGCAGTTTCTTTGCTCTGACTCACCCAGACGATCAAGAGGCGTTAATTGCTACGAATCAACGTTATTTAGAGCAAAAAGCTTCTCATTATGTAGCTGAATATCGCATTCTTTGCAAAGACGGCTCTTATAAGTGGTGTGAATCACGCGGCACTGCCCTGTGGGATGAGCAAGACAAACCTGTGCGAATGATTGGCTCAATGCGAGATATCACCGATCGCAAGCAAAGCGCCGCAGAACTTCAGCACGCCAAAGAAGCCGCAGAAGCCGCAAGTCGTGCCAAAAGTGCATTTCTCGCCAATATGAACCACGAGCTGCGAACGCCTTTGGCAATCATTCTGGGCTATAGCGAATTATTGAATAATGACAAAACGCTAACCCAGAAGCAGCGATTGCACTTATTGTCGATCGATCGTAGCGTTCAACATCTTTTAAGCCTGATTAACAACGTTTTAGAACTCTCTAAAATCGAAGCAGGAGCCGCAATTCTCAACTTAGTCGAGGTCAATCTACCGAGCCTACTCGAACACCTTGAAGAGATGTTTCGACTTCCGTCTGCCTCAAAGGATCTGCGGTTTATCTACGATCGTGCGTCTAATCTCCCTAGTGTGATCAAAACGGATGAAAATAAACTTCGCCAGGTGTTAGTGAATCTGTTGGGCAACGCGATTAAGTTCACCGATCGCGGCAGCATCACCCTGCGAGCCTCCTGCCAAACCCTCAACTCAGAGCAGGTCACTCTCCACCTTGCGGTTGAAGACACGGGACTAGGCATTGCTCTCGAAGAACTTGATGGTGTTTTTGATGCCTTTGTGCAAACCGAGACCGGGCGAAAGTCTAACAAGGGTACCGGGCTAGGGTTAGCCATTAGTCGCCAATTTGTTGAGCTAATGGGTGGCAAGATTGGGGTCAGCAGCACGATCGAACAGGGCACTCTAGTTACCGTTGACCTGCCTGTCACGGTTGTGACCGTTCCTACTCAATTAGCCCCTCACGTTCAACCGATAGTTGGGTTGCAGCCCGATCAGGCAATCTATCGAATTCTGGTGGTTGAAGATATTGAAGACACGCGATCGCTGCTGGTGCAATTGCTCTCTGAACGAGGATTTGAGGTGCAAGCCGCAGCAGATGGTCAAGGGGCAATCCGCCTTTGGGAACACTGGCAGCCCCATCTCATCCTCATGGATCTACGAATGCCTAAAATGGATGGCTACAAAGCAACCCAGCAAATTCGGCAGTTAGAACAGGCGATGCAAACCGCCTCATCTCATCCTCACCTCACTAGAATTGTTGCTCTGACTGCCAGCGCTATTCAAGAAGATCACACTACGATTTTGACCATCGGATGTGATGACGTTCTATACAAGCCATTTCGAGAAGAACAGCTATTTCGCACAATCGAGCGTCACCTCCAGGTTCGCTATCTTTACGATGACGCTAATCAAACAGGCTCTCAACCTGAACAAGTAGAGACGGCTAACAGATTCGCTAAAACGATTGAACCCGCGTTTAGCAATTTGATTGCCGTGATGTCTCCCGAATGGGTCGCCGATCTTGATCGTGCAGCCTCGCGCCTTAATGTCGATCGCTGTCTCTTCTTTATTGAGCAAATTCCAGATGACTATTGCTGTCTCTCCCAGGCGTTATCTGAGGCAGTTAGCAACTTTCGGTTTGACATCGTGATTAACCTGACAAAACCCTTACTCTAAACAGGGCTTTCATGTCTTTAAAGTTGATGTGTAGAAAGCTAGTGAGCAGGTTCACCAAATAAGGAACTTGCTGATAGACTATTTCAAGACTTAAAGCAAGATCGATCGTCCAGTCGTTACACCGCTCTATTTAAGATTTCTCTACAGAAGGTAGCGTTAAGCATGATTGCTGATGACTTGAATTTACAAAGGTCTAACCCTCAGCCAGAGAGCGGTGTTTCACTATCGCCCATTACGGCTTACTATGTTCACAAATTGCTGGCGCATAACTTCGATCGATTGACTCCGATCTCGCCCGGTCAACCAGGCATTGATGCTAGTTTTTTGAGCGATTTAAGTCTGGGCATTGTTCACTTAGAGTCGGTTGATCAAGCAACCAGTTCTACCGTTTTACAGCTAGAGCGCTGTGTGGTGCAGCATCAGGCACTTAGCAGCCAAGGAGCCAAACACTTACCCGAACTGCGAGAGATCGAGCAAGAAACGTTTCGACTATTGGGGTTTAACCTGGCTCAATCAGACCCACACGCCACCATTTTGATTATTGATGATACGCCCGATGTGCTGCGATTTCTCTCAGATGCGCTCAATCAGCAAGGGTACGAAGTCTGTAGTGCCATTGATGGGGGGTTAGCGCTCACCCAGATCCACACGATCGCGCCTGACCTGATTTTGCTCGACATCAGGATGCCTGGAATAGACGGCTACGAGGTGTGCGAACGTCTGAAGGCAAATCCGTTGACCCAAGAGATTCCGGTTATTTTTATCAGCGCGATGGCTGACAGTTTAGATAAGGTGAAAGGCTTTGATCTGGGCGGCGTTGATTACGTCACCAAGCCCTTTCAAACCGAAGAAGTGCTGGCACGCATTGAGCACCAACTCAGCTTGAGAAGCCTGCAAAAACGATTAGAAGAGCAAAATATTCGTCTTCAGCAAGAACTCCAGGCGCAGCAAAAAGTTGAGGAAAGCTATCGCAGCCTATTTGAAAACGCCGCGATCGCTCTGTTTCAATCAACTCCGAGCGGACAGTTTTTGCAGGTCAATCATGCCCTTGTGCAGATGCTCGGCTATGACTCGCCTCAAGAAATGCTGCACAGCATTGACCACATTTCTGAACAGATATACGTTAACCCAAAACGGCGATCGCAGTTGATCACCTATCTTCAACAATTCGGGTTAGTCAGCAATTTTGAATCTCAAATGTATCGTAAAGACGGCACCGTGATTTGGGTGTGCGAAGACATTCGAGCCGTCAAAGACCCGCAGGGCAACGTGCTGCTTTATGAAGGCACGCTCAAAGACGTGAGCGATCGCAAACAAGCTGAAGACACTGCCCGTTGTGAGCAGGAAAAAATTGAAGGATTTTTAATTCATTTCTTATTGCAAACCCTTTCAGGTCGCGATGGCAATTAGAAATATTTAGTATCCTTCGCGATTGGAATGGGGGATGCTACACCGTGTTTTCTTTATCAATCTGCTAATTTTTTATTAAGCGATTATGACGGCTGACCCTGCGCGATCGACCCAGACTTGATGCTTAATTACACCTATCAAGTGGGTGGGAGCCTTAAGCAAGATGCTCCTAGCTACGTCGTTAGACAGGCTGATTTAGATCTCTACACCGCTTTAACGTCCGGTGAGCTTTGCTACGTGTTTAATTCTCGGCAGATGGGCAAGTCGAGCCTGCGGGTGAGAACTATGCAGCGTCTAAAAGCCGCCGGAGTGCAGTGTGGGGTGGTAGATATGACCCTAATCGGCTCTCAACAAACCACACCAGAACAGTGGTATGCCTCACTCATTGCATCTCTGGCGAATAGCTTTCGGCTCAACATCGACGTAGGAATCTGGTGGCGTAGCTACGCCCATTTATCGCTCACCGCTCGGTTGGGAAAATTTTTAGAAACCGTGCTGTTGACGCAGATCGAAGATAGGATTGTCATCTTTATCGACGAAATTGATTGTGTCCTCAATCTTCCGTTTGCCGTTGACGACTTTTTTGCGCTGATTCGCGGCTGCTACGATCTGCGTGCCGACAATCCTCTCTATTGCCGCTTGAGTTGGGCAATTCTCGGTGTTGCTACCCCTGCGGATTTGATTCGCGATCGCAGGCGCACTCCCTTCAATATTGGGCAAGCGATCGAGCTTCAAGGCTTTCAAGACTATGAGGTCTCCCCACTGATCCAGGGCTTAATGGGAACCGTTAGTCATCCTAGTGCAGTGCTGCGAGCAATCTTAACCTGGACGGGAGGACAACCATTTCTGACCCAGAAACTTTGCCAGTGTGTTGTGCAGTCGAGTCAATCGACCATGCAAGGGACCCTAACCCTTCCTCCAGGCACCGAGGCATTTTGGATTGAGCAACTGGTACGATCGCAAGTGATTGACAATTGGGAGGCACAAGATAACCCAGAGCATTTGAGAACCATCCGTGATCGACTTCTACAAAACCAGACCCAAGCAGGTCGCCTTTTGGGACTCTATCAACAAATTTTGCACGATAAAACTGCTGACACTCAAAACCTCCTCACCAACACGTCAGAAGAAATCGAACTCTTGCTGTCGGGCTTAGTTGAGCGATCGCCAGAATCACTGCGTGTAAAAAATTTAATCTATGAGGCAGTCTTTGACGAAGCGTGGGTCGAGCAACAATTGCGCAATCTTTGCCCCTATTCGCAGGCGTTGGATGCTTGGGTTGCCTCTAATACCCAAGATCAGTCTTGGCTTCTGCGCGGTCAAGCGCTACAAGAGGTTTTAGCCTGGTCGCAGGGCAAACGCCTCAGCGACTCAGATCGCCAGTTTCTCAAGGCTAGTCAAGACCTCGATCGTCAAGAAGCTCAACAGAGCGAAGCCGCAGAGCGGGCTAGAGAAGCTGAGACAACCCTGCGGCAACAACAGATGGATCGGGTTATCAAGGAGCTGACCCAGGTGAAAATGCAACGACTACTGTGGTGTTTAATCAGCCTTGCCCTGGGGCTTGTGATCTTACTGGAACAGGTGCAGCGCTATTTGGCGACTGATTAACCAACCGCTCGATCAAGCGTGGAGGAGTCGCTTGACGATAAGCCCCACAATAGTGCATCGTCAATACCGCTTTAAATGCCCAATGATTAGCCGGGACATCGCTAAAAGGATTGGGTAACGTCTCAGCCCGATTTTGCACACAGGCATCTAGAATTTGTCGAGTCGTGGGTTGCGCTTGATCCGCTATGGCAGGAGTCGCTAGCCCTACGATCGTCAGCAGTGCAACACCCATTAAAGAGTTAAGGTTCATTTGAACATCCACCTTTCAAGATACGCTCTCCCCCTAGTTATAGCGAATTGCTGATTTGAACCGAAGACCACCACCGAGTCACTAGATTTAAAGGATTTAGTTGGGAATGCAAAATTAAACGATTCACTCAGAGAATCGCTGTCAGAAACACTGAATTTATGGAAGCCACTTGCTTAATAAGTAGGTAAGAGGAATTAAATGTGAGATGGATGTAGGTTGGGTTGAGGGACGAAACCCAACACCCGCACGGGTTACGACGCTATCGCTGACCTATCCTACAAATAATGGTGCCTCCCTATTTAGAGCTAAATTTGCAGAGTTCAAAACAATTTTTTCGAGTATTTTCTCTTAATGACTAAGTAAAGATACTGTAAAGAAAAGACTATGAAAGTATAATGAGGTACCAATAACAATCGGCTAGATGAAGCCAAATACAGACGACGATAAATTAATTTTCAGCACTTAGTCAGCCTCAGATCTTAAAGTAATGATGAAACGAACCTGGATTTTTGCCCTGATAGTCACTTTAGCGACAGCCGCGTTAATAGTGCCCCTTAGTGCTCGCTTTTTTAGGAGACCAAGCACCCTTTCAAAATGTCCAGAGAGTGCGATCGACGCATCCAATTCAACTGAAAAAATTCGCGCCTCTAAAATCATCGTCGAGCCGTGGGAAGGTCGTCACAACGTCTACGGCATTTTTGTCCTGCCTGCTGGATATGAGTCAAAGGACTACTTTGCGGTCAACCTTGACGGGTCAACTACCTATTGCGGCGGGGTCACAATGCTCAATTACTCAGTCCACGGAGTTAACATCAAGCCAGGAGAACGCATCGCGATCGGGCATCTTAAAACCCGAACGGCTCTTTGGCTGTTGACCAAAGGCAAACAAGAGGAGCTAACGCAACCTAATAACTGGCTATTAAGCACAGATAGACCGGGCTAATCACGCTAGAAGCCAAATTACGGAAGCAAAGCCCTCGATCGTCACTCGATCGCTGCTCAGTTATCGAAGAGGTTCATCGAAAGCATGGTCTGCTGTAATGGGAGCAACGTGAATTATCTGTGAATCTACTGACTTGACCTTGCATTTGTCCCAGAGAATCGAGTAGAACTGAGGTAACTACTGAATGTCAAGTCTGGTAATGATCATAAGCACCCATAACTTGACGTGCCGTAAACCGGGAGCAAAATGAATTTTTGAGCCTAATAAGGTTTGAAGGAAACGTTTCTCGATCGGGTCACTTCTAATCGCTAACTGTTGACCTAAGCCTCTTTGCAGAAGGAGGATTAGGTCTTTTTTTCACCCAGATATTCCTTTACAATCCCTT
>JBBRMC010000135.1:0-7874 GCA_038231055.1 Leptolyngbyales cyanobacterium | reverse complement strand
GTTGCGGGCAGACACCACTTGCTCAGGCGCGATCGCCGCATAGATATCCGCATCAAAGGCAGGATGCAGATCTTTCCACTCGTCGAGGGTCAAATCTTTGAGCAGTTTGTTTGCTGCCAAAGACGTTTTGACCACCTTTCCAACCAGACTATATGCCTCGCGAAACGGAACGCCCTTTTTAGCCAAATAGTCTGCAACATCGGTCGCGTTAGAAAAGTCTTCGTTAACCGCTTCAGTCAAGCGCGCTGTCCGAAACTCTAGCCCTTCACGAAACAGGATGGTCATCGCTTCGAGACAGACTTTGACGGTTTTGACTCCATCAAACAGCGCCTCTTTGTCTTCTTGCAAATCCTTGTTATAAGCCAGGGGCAGCCCTTTCATTAATACGAGCATCGCCTGAAGGTGTCCAAATACCCTGCCCGTTTTGCCACGCACTAATTCCGGTACATCTGGGTTCTTTTTCTGGGGCATAATGCTCGAACCCGTTGCACAGCTATCGGTGAGACTGACAAAGCTAAACTCTTGCGATGCCCAAAGAATCACCTCTTCAGATAAGCGGCTGAGATGCACCATGATCAAACTTGCTGCACAGAGAAACTCGATCGCAAAGTCTCGATCGCTGACTCCATCTAAGCTATTGGCATAGACACTACCGAAATTTAACCGTTCGGCGGCGAAATGACGATCGATCGGAAAGGTCGTGCCTGCAAGTGCCCCAGAACCTAACGGAGAAATATTTACCCGCTGATAAATCTCACCTAAGCGCTGCCAGTCTCGCTGCGTCATCTCAAAATAAGCTAGAAGATGATGTGCCAAACTAATCGGTTGCGCTCGCTGCAAGTGAGTATAGCCAGGAATCAGCGTCTTGACGTTCTGGCTTGCCAAACTCAGCAAGACTTCTTGAAACTGGCGAATCTGCTGACGGATCTGCTGAATTTGATCGCGCAAATATAGACGAGTATCGGTGCCCACCTGATCATTGCGCGATCGAGCCGTGTGCAGCTTTTTGCCCACATCGCCCACTAACTCTGTCAATCGCCGCTCGACTGCAAAATGGACATCTTCAGCATCAGTGCCGGGATTGAAGATGCCCTGGCGATAGTCTTGACGAATTTGCTCAAGCCCCCGAACCAGTTGCTCTCCTTCTTCTGTCGAAATGATGCCTGTCTTAGCTAGCATTTCGGCGTGTGCCTGAGAGCCTGTCAAATCATATTCGATCAGTTCGATATCAAATTTGATGCTGGCGTTAAACTCAGCGATCGCAGGATGCAAGGCTGACTCAAATCGCTGACTCCAGGTTTGGGCAGGGTTCGCTTCGGGGGGCTGATTGGGGTGCGTCAAAAGAAATCCTCTCTGGATTGCGATGAGGGACACTCGACTATACCAGAGGAGCCGAAACCGATTCTAGCCATCTGAGTGAGTGTGTCAGCGATCGATGAGGAAGCGTCTTAGCCGTAAGTAGTCATCGCCCTCACGATGTATCCCAAAATCAGCCCGACCAAAAACGCCCAGACTTGCCCGGTTCTGACAAACTGATTCCAGGCTTTGCTGACATCGCCGCCCAAATCGGTTTCTTTAAAGTGCTGAGCAAGCACGACCCAATCATGGGGCATTTGCCAATGCACAGTTTGCAGCACGTCGCTCCAATGAGTCATTCCAGCGAGCCAGCTTGTCATCTCCTGCATTACGTGGATCATCATATTGGTCGTCTCCTCAAGCTGGTGGTGATTGCTTCGTTTGGGTCTAAGAGCTTTCTTGTACCACAGAACCGAGACGACGACGTATTTAAAGTCACGTTAATTTAGCAGCGGCATCACAGAGCTGGCAATAATTGCGGCTTGGGTGCGATCGCGCAAATTCAGTCGTCCTAAAATACTAGCAACATGATTTTTGACGGTGCCTTCTGAGATTGCTAGCGATCGAGAGATTTCCTTATTGCTTGAGCCAGACGCAATCAGTCTTAAAACTTGCCGTTCTCTAGTGGTGAGTTTGGTGAATCCTGGTGGGAGAGAGGACGATCGACGCTGCGCTGAGTTGAACGCCACAACGTTTGAGGTGGCATTGCTAGCGTGATGAATGGGCGGTGGAGCAGATTCGCCAAACGTCCCTGACCCTAAGAGGGTAGAAAGAATTCCGGGGCTGAGTTGGGTATAGCCCTTGTGAACCGATCTCACGGCGTTGGCTAATTCATCGGGGCACAAGTCTTTGAGAAGATAGCCCTTTGCCCCAAACTTGAGAGCAGTGGTCACCGATTCTTGATCATCTAAATCGGTCAAGATCAAAACTTGGGTGTCAGGAAATCGCTGACAAATAGTTTCAGTCGCGGCGATGCCTTCTGTTTTGGCGAAGGAGGGATCAATAAGAACAACGTCTGGATGTAGCTCTTCTACCTGGTCAATCGCGCTTTGTTCTGTATCTGCGTCTCCTACCACTTGCAAATCTTGCTCCTGATTGAGCAAAGCTTTTAAGCCTTCACGAATCAGGTTTTGGTCATCGACGAGTAATACACGAATCATGGCAGATAGCTCCGATCGGGTTTAGCCACGGGTAGTCTTGAGTGTGAAATCTCTCAAGTCTAATTTCAGGGAACGACCTTTCCACGAATGACGGCATTTCATCAGTTTTGTTCCTGGGTAGTCAAACACTGATGAGTTTTGCTTTAGAGTGCATTGAAGCGAGAATCTGCTGACTTTAGCGTCGAGTTTGCAGACCTAACGTATGCTGAAATGTTGGAAGCGCGGAACAGGTGATATGAGTGGGTTGATAAAGTCGATCGAGCAAAACAAATTCTGGCTGTGGCTGGGATTGATAGGTCTATTGATTGGGTCGCTAGGCTTGCGGTTTTGGGGACTGGGACGATTCAACGCCCTTGTCTTTGATGAGGTCTACTACGTCAAGTTCGCCCACAATTACCTGACCCACACGCCATTTTTTGATGGGCATCCGCCTCTCAGCAAATATCTGATCGCGATCGGCATCTGGCTGGGCAATCAGCTCCCGATTGGTAAAGATACAGTCAATACGCTAGCCGGATCGTCTCTCAGCACTTGGAGCTATCGCTGGCTAAATGCGCTGACTGGCTCCTTTATTCCACTGGTGGTGGCGGCGATCGCCTATGAGTTAAGCCGTCGTCGCAGCTATGCTTTGATTGCCGGACTGTTTGCCGCCGCCGACGGACTCTTTCTCGTCGAGTCTCGCTACGCGCTTAACAACGTCTATTTAGTGCTTTTCGGACTGTTGGGACAGTGGTTTTTTCTCAAAGCACTCAATGCACCGGGCAAAAAATGGCTGCTGTGGATGAGTTTAGCGGGACTACTTTTTGGTGCCTCCGCGTCGATCAAGTGGAATGGTTTGTGGTTTTTGTTAGGTGCCTATTTGCTGTGGGGCGTTGCCTGGGCAGTTCGGCTTGTAAGAATGATCCGGCGATCGTCCCCCGCTGTTACCCACACCCCTCTTCACCGGTTAGCGCGTCTCAATCCCATCTATCTGCTGCTCAGTTTGGGAGTCATTCCCGCTATTTTCTATCGCCTGATCTGGATTCCGCATCTCAATCTCAGCCGTGACTTTGGTTTCTGGGAAGTGCAGAAACAGATCTTGGCATATCACGAGCGAGTGGGTAGTGGTCCCACAATTCACCCCTATTGCTCGACGTGGATAGGCTGGATTTGGATGCAGCGTCCCGTCGCTTATTTTTATCAAGTTGCCAGTAGTTTGACGGCTCCGATTCCAACGACTGGCACTGTCTCAGCCGCTACGCCAGGCAGCGTGATCTATGACGTTCATGCGCTGGGCAATCCGTTTTTGTGGTGGTTTTCGGCGGCAGCGATCGTCCTTCTAATCTGGATTCTGATTGAAAATCTTAACTCCATCACCAGCCCCGTCGAGACGCTCACTCCGCGTCAGCAAATTGGTTTGTTGCCCCCTAATGAAGCCTGGATCGGGCTATTTCTTGTCGTCAATTATGCCGCCAACCTATTACCTTGGGTGCGGGTAACTCGCTGTGTGTTTCTCTATCACTACATGGGGGCTTCGGTGTTTGCATCGCTGGCGTTAGCTTGGTTTGTCGATCGCTGGTTTCGCAGCAACACGCCACGATTGAGAAGTCGAGCAAAGTGGACGATCGCGATCGTATTAGTCTCTTTTGTTTTCTGGATGCCCATCTATTTAGGATTGCCGCTGTTTGAGTGGCAATATAACTTGCGGATGTGGCAGATTCAAATTGGCAATTTTTGGCTACTGCGATGGGTTTAAAGCTTGTGTCTTTCGATACAACGGTTTTGGGTTACGATTCTGAATTGATCGCTCCTAGCGAAACGATGGTTGCCTTTTGAGCATGGGTGAGTCCGATCGCATCTGTAATATTCATTGCTTCATAGGGGCGCGGTGCTCTTAGGCATTGCAAACGCTCTCCCGTCGCGAGATCCCAAGATTGAATGGTTTCGTCTTGACTGCCACTTAGAAGAGTACGATCGTCGTCGGTGAGCGCGATCGCCCATACCCAATTCTGATGTCCTTGCAAGATGTGAAGACATTTCTCCGTCGCCACATCCCACACTCGCATCGTGGTGTCAGCGCTGCTGCTGATGAGTCTGCTGCCCTTGTGATCAAACACGATCGAGAGAACTTGACTCGTATGCCCTTGCAGCGTTTTAAGGCACTCTCCAGTTTTGACATCCCAAAGTTTGATGGTTTGGTCATCGCCACAGCTAGCCAGCGATCGAGCATCAGGACTGAAGGCGATCTCCCAAACGCGATTGGTGTGCGCCTTTAACGTCTGGAAACACTCCCCGGTCGAGACATTCCAGAGTTTAATAATTTGCTCATAGCCGCTGCTGGCAAGCCATTGCCCATCAGGGCTGAAGGCGATCGCTAACACAGAGCTAGTGTGTCCCTGGAATGTTTGCGAACATTCCCCAGTGTGAGCGTCCCAGAGTTTAACAGTGTGGTCATAGCTGGCACTCGCAAGTAAAGTTCCATCGGGACTAAAGGCAACTGCCCACACCCAACTTGTATGACCTTGCAGCGTGTTCAGACATTTCCCTGTGGAGATATTCCAGATCTTGAGGGTACGATCGAGACTCGCACTTGCCAAAACAGTTCCATCGGGGCTGAAAGCAACTGAGAATACTCGGTTTGTGTGTCCTCGCAAGATTTTGAAGGGTTGAGTCGGCGATTTGACATCGACCTTCCACAGTCTGATGGTCTGATCTTCGTGCCCACTGGCAAGCAGGCGATTGGTTGAAGCGATCGCATAAATTGAATTGCTATGCCCTTGAACGGTCTTTGCACACTCCCCGGTGTAGATATCCCAAAGTCTTGCCGTGTGGTCATCTCCGCCACTAGCAAGCAAGTCTTTTTGAGGGTGAAAGCCCACTGACCAAACTCGATTGGTGTGCTTTTGCAGTGTCTTGACACATTCTCCAGTATGCAAACTCCACAGCTTGATGGTTTGGTCATAGCTGCCGCTTGCCAAAATCTTTCCGTCACGACTGAGCGCCACCGACACCACCGCGCCTTGATGTCCGCCCAGGGTTTTGAGGCAACGTTCAGTACGAAGATCCCACAGTTTGATCGTGCTGTCAAAACTGCCGCTCACCAGCCTTTGACCATCAGAACTGAGGGCGATGGTTTTAACCCATTGTTGGTGTCCGACTAGCGTCTTTAAACAGTTCCCTGTGGCGATATCCCACACCTTCATTGCGTTATCTTCTCCAGCGCTGATTAACGTGCGATCGTGCGGATGAAAAATCACGCTCCAGACACAAGCCTCGTGACCAGAAAACGTTTTCAAACATTGTCCGGTTTCAACATCCCACAGTTTGACCGTTTGATCTTCGCTGCTGCTTACCAGTTGTTGTGCATCTGGGCTAAAGGCGATGTCAGTCACAATGCTGCTGTGCCCGTGCAAAACGTTTCGCGACTGTCCTGTACGAGTGTTCCACAATCGAATCGTGTGATCTTGCCCACAACTCGCTAAAACCTGATTATCTGAGCTAAAAATCACTCGCCAAACCCAACTGTTGTGACCCTTATAAGCAGTCAACTGCTGACCCGTTGTCACACTCCACGCCTGAATGTCGCCGTTTGTGTCGCTGGTTGCAAGCCGTTGTCCATCAGGGCTAAAGGCAACTGAGGTAATGCCTCCAAACGTGGCAGCAAAACTACAGTCGATGAATTCTGCTTGAGCAAAGTTAACATGGTGTAAGTTGGTATCTCGCAAGTCGGCTTGACGAATTTTTAGCTGCGAGAAGTTATAACCCGTTAAATCCGTTTTAAGCTGACGGAACAAAGTCAGAAGATTTCCGCCACCATAGCCAGATTCAGCCGATTCTTGCAGGTTGATTAAGAGTTGATTGAGATGATGCTCGATCGCCTGGGGCACTCGCAGCATGATTAACAATCGCTCAATCACAGGTTGGACAATGACGCGAATCTGAGTGTCTCGAATGTAGTCTTTTGACTGAGCTTTAACGAGTCCGTGACTGAGAAGGCGCTGAGGAGATTGAGTGATAATCTCATGGCTCACCTGCTCGATTAGGCGCTCTGTGACATACTCCATCACTACAGGTTGCAGCGTAAACCCGATCCTTTGGAGCTTCGCGGAGCGAATCGGGCTGCTTTCAATTAGCGATCGCCAGCGCAATGACTCCAGCACTTCGACCAGTTTTGAGCCAGACAACTCCGGCACGATGTCTGTCCGCAATTCTGAAGGCAAAACGGGTTCTCGATTAATGGCTAACCAATCTATCACTTGAGCTTCTAGATCAGACAAACGAGCAATTTGTTGGGCTAACAAACTGCCGATGCCATTAAAGACCACGGTTCCCTGATCTAAAAATTGCTCAATATCACCTGAAAATAAGTCTCGAATCGAAGTTGCTGCAATCTTGAGCGCAAGCGGGTTGCCCCGGTAGTGAGCAATGAGTTTCGCCGTGTCAACAGGGTTGCTCGCTAAGCCTTTGGCATCTAAGAGATGATGTCCGGCGATCGTATCAACGCCAGCTAGTAGCCAAGTGCGAATGGGTAATTTGTCGCCCTCAAGAGCGCTGACCTCCTGCGGTTTTTCTCGACTGGTCAACACTACGCAGCTTTGATGGGCGATTTCTCCGACTCGCTTGAGAAGTTCTCCATACTCCTGATAGCCATTGCGATAGGTTCCTGCTCGTTTGCCCCCTTCTAGCACGGCATCAAAGTTATCGAGAATAATTAGACAGCGCGATCGCCGCAGCAACTCAATTAGCTGAGAGATTTTGTCTCCGGTTCCTTGGGGTAAATCTTGGTGAGGTGAGAGAAAGTCGATCAGAGTCGTTAACAAATCTGCGATCGCCGGGGTATCTCGGAGCGATCGCCAAATCACATAGTCAAATTCTCCTTGCACCTGCTCTGCTAGCTTGACTGAGAGCGCGGTTTTGCCCATTCCGCCCATGCTCAGCAGCGTCACTAAACGGCAACGGTCTTCAAGAACCCACTGTTGGAGTGTCGTGATTTCTTGAGTGCGACCGTAGAAGATAGAAACGTCGATGGCTTCGCCCCACGAAGTGTTCGCCTCTCCCCAATCAGTGCGATTTTGAATCTTGAATTTTGAAGTGTGATTGACGCTCTTTTCCTGCCAAACGGCGCGATTCACAATGCCCTTCAAGTTTTGCTTGGTGACTTTTTCACCCAAAGCCACAGAAATCTGTTGCCACAGTTTAGCACCCGTATCTTTGACGTAGCCAGGATCATAGCCAAACTCTCTGGCTATTTCCAGGTAAGATTTTTCTGCCCAAGACTGCTTCAAAACAATCTTCTGAATTTTGGTCAGGTGTCCTTGAGGGAGTAGGCGCTCGATCGTTTGTAGGGTTTCGTCGATCGTCATAGCTGAGGTGAATGGC
>JBBRMC010000134.1:0-7949 GCA_038231055.1 Leptolyngbyales cyanobacterium | reverse complement strand
GTCACCCTCCGATCGGACTCTCAGATTTTGCCAACCCAGTTTTCGCAGATACACCTCCGATCTACCGACTCGCTGAAGCTTGGCGATCGTAATCTCTTCCCCGTAGGGAAACCGCGAACTCAGACACGGTTGAGCTGGTTTATCCCACCAGGGCAGACTGAGATGCTTTGAAAGTTCGCGCACCTCAGCTTTGGTAACACCCACCTCAGCCAGTGGCGATCGTGCCCCACGCTCTTTTGCCGCCTGAATGCCTGGACGGTAGTCATACAAATCATCGGCGTTCACGCCATCCACCACGTAGGGATAGCCCCATTCCATCGCCATCGGCTTGAGCGTGTCGTGCAGTTCACTTTTGCAAAAATAGCAGCGATTCACCGGGTTGCTGCTGTAATTGGGATTGTCCATCTCGTGAGTCTGGACAACTTTGTGAGCAATCCCGATCGCTGCCGCCTGAATTCGCGCATCTTCAAGATCTTCGGGCAGTAGGGAGGGAGACTCAGCAGTGACAGCAATCGCTCGATCGCCCAAAACATCGACAGCAATCTTGGCAACCAGGGTGCTATCAATGCCTCCAGAATAAGCGATCAGCGCGTTCTCCATTTCAGAAAACAGCGTGGTTAATTGCTCTAATTTTTGCAGCAGCATGGTTATGAAGAAATCGAATCTCCCTTTTACCCTAGCTTAATTTCCTGCGTTGCTGTACTTTGCAACCATTTGTGCCAAAATCGCCAGATCAATCGGTTTTGAAAGGTAATCGATCGCGCCTGCTTCTAAACATCGTTCTCGATCGCCCTTCATTGCCATTGCCGTCTGCACAACCACCGGAATTTCTCGATACTGCTCATGAGCTTGCAGTTGTTGGGTTAACGTCAACCCATCTGCATCGGGTAAATGAATGTCCATCAAAATCAGTGCCGGAAACGGTTTTTTCAACGAGTGCCACACTTCAGCACTATTTTTTGCCCAGGTGACTTCATAGCCCAACTTACACAAACAGGTGATCACCAGTCGCGCATTGTGCGCATTATCCTCAACCAAAAGAATATTGTAGGGACGGGTTGCCCTGGGGAAATGCTTCCTTTCAAGGGGAGGAACCGGGAGAGAGAAGATCTGTTTTGCTAAATCAGCATCACTGGAAATCGGATGAGAGTGCGCGATCGAAGGAGTTGAATGACTTTGAGTTTCGGGAGGAGTCTGAGTCACAGAAAATTCTTTTGAGACTCCTGGCAGTAAAGGAAGTCCGATCGTAAATCGTGACCCTTGATTCGACTCAGATTGCATCGTGATCCATCCTCCATGCAGCTCTATCAATTTCTTAGTCAAAAAAAGCCCCAAGCCTGTTCCTTCTTGAGCATTGGGCAGTTGAGCATAGGGTTTAAACAAAAGGCTCTGTTGCTCGTGAGAGATGCCTTTCCCGGTATCCCAAACTGCGAACTGGATCTCGTGACTGACCACACGCACCTCTAATCCCACTGATCCGCAGGTGGTGAATTTCAGAGCGTTTGACAGCAAGTTAAAGAGCATTTGTTTGAGTCGAAGCGGGTCAGCCACCAGCATTGGCAGTGGCTCTGGAATCTCTAACAGCAGCACCAATCCCTTGTCGTTTGCTTTTTCTCGCACTAGCTTTAAAGCTGTTTGGCAAAGTTGAGAAACGTCGATCGCGTCTTGTTGCAGGTCTAGCTGATTTGCCTCAATTTTAGACAGATCTAAAATGTCGTTGATCAAAGCTAACAAATGCTGACCACTGCTGAGAATAATTTTGAGATATTCTTGGTGGCGCACCTTGTCAAAGTCATAGCCTTGTTCTCGCAGCAGGTGAGTAAAGCCTAAAATTGAAGTTAGAGGGGTGCGAATTTCGTGGCTGGTGTTGGCTAAAAACTCATTTTTTAGCTGGCTGGTTTGGGCGAGTTCGCGATTGCGATCGCTCAATTGCTGACATTGCTGCTGAAGTTGCTGCACTGATTGTGCCTGTCGTACTAATGGCACGACCTGGCTGATGGCGCGCTTCACTAACGTTGAGCGTAGTTGCATGAGGCGCTCATCTTCAAATTCTATCTTGAGCGAGGGAGACCACGGAACTGTAATCAGCCAAGCGATCGAGTTTATTCGGTCGCTAATTTTCCAAGCACTTTGCCAGGGTTGGGTCTGAAGGTGTTCTAATTCAGAGTGGGTAATTAGACGACCAAACTTGGAATAATTGACTGGATTGGAGACAAAAGCAGAATATTTGACCTCGAACTGGTCAGGGTTTTGAGTAGGGAGGGCGATCTCGATCAGGTCACCTAACACCTGGCTCAATTCGTGAGCTAACGTCTGCCAAAGTGCCGCTTCAAGATTAGGGACTGTTTGACTTAAGCATTGGTTAAACCCAATGGTGAGATGATTGAGAAAGCGCTCGACCCAGAGTTCTATGGTTAGACTCGATGAATCACCCTGCGATCGAGTTAAAAGCTGCCGGAGAGAACGATCTGCTTCGCAGCAATCAGACTCAGTTATCCTACGAAGATTCATAAAGTTGCGTCATACCTCTAGAGAGCAGCGTCAATGCAATTGTGTGGTACAGGTAGGCGATCTGAAGCATAAAGTCACTAAAGCTCTGCACGCTGACTCTTACTTATCCTACCTGCAAATAGGGTCAGCAAAAAGTTCTTGTCTGTCAACTTAACAGAAGCCTAATAAAGCCATTGACTTTTTGAATGACTCGTGATTGTGTGTAATATTCGCAGGACTAATTTATCGATCGAAATTTAAAAGCGAGGAATGCCATACGAGATTGCTCTCAACGCCTGGGTAATGGAGTCACACCTTTTTGTTCGCCATCCAGTAGACACGGCTGAATAGAACGACGTTGCCTTAAGCAAGCTTCTATTCCTTCCATACCGTTGTCGCACCCGCTCGATAGTTGCAACACTTACGTCTAACGCAGCGTTAATGTTCGCGTTCATCCAACCGCTAACCGCGTCCGCCAAATCTGCTTTGAGCGAAATTCAAGGAGGAGCGATCGTCTGCCCAACAGCTTTTTCTGCGCGACTGAACTGTTGGAGATCGCGGTGCTCTCTAGGACTCCTACCGTGTACACACAAGTTGATCCGATCCGTCATTGCCAAAACCTTTCGCCCCCTCAATCCCCCATTCTGGTGGACTTTGAGATGAAACGAGGTTTTAGAGGTCAAGCCATTTATCTTGTTCAAAGTCCCCCAATTTTGGGGGATTTAGGGGGCAGAAGCCGACTCAAACGAAGCGACGAGGACTTGTGTGTACACGGTAGCTCCCAGCAGGAGAGGGAATAGAAATGTCCGAAAGTCCTTCTCCTTGACTACCGTGTATACACAAGTTGGTCGATCGATCATTGCCAAAATCTTTCGCCCCCTAAATCCCCCATTCTGAGGGACTTCTAGCCAGAAAGTCTCTAGAGTTTAACGTCATTGCTCCGGTTCAAAGTCCCCCAATTTTGGGGGATTTAGGGGGCACAAGCCGACTGAACCGAAGCGATTAACCATTTGTGTGTACACAGTAGTTCTCATTGGGGGGAAGGGTTGGGAGGGCATCGCCCCACTGCGTGAGGAGAGCAAATTAGTTGCACATCGCGTTCGGTTAAACAAAAAGAGGGACGTTCAACAGAATATCCCCTTTTTATTTTGTGATGAGAAATTTGCTAAACGATTAGCGATCGCTATAGCGTTCTTCTGCCCAGGGTTCGCCGCGACGATGATAGCCATTGCGTTCCCAAAAGCCAAGTTCTTCGTGGCTGAGAAACTCCAGTCCATTGATCCACTTGGCACTCTTCCAGGCATAGATGTGAGGCACTACAAGCCTCATCGGTCCGCCGTGCTCTGCGGGTAGAGGGTCACCAAATAGGGTATGGGCGAAAAAGTTTCCTTCTCTCAGGAAATCATCCATTGAGATATTCGTTGTGTAGCCACCATAGCAGTGCTCTAACACATATTTAGCGCTGGGGTCTACATCGATCGTGTTCATGAAATCTGTCACTTTAACCCCTGTCCACTGCACATCGAGCTTTGACCACGTAGTGACGCAGTGAAAATCGGCGGTGAAATCGCTTTGAGGCAGACTCATAAAATCTGCCCAGCTAAAGGTTTTTTCTTGAGCCAAGCCCCAAACTCTAAACTGCCAAGTGGCTAGATCAACATGAGGCGTATCGCCATAGGTCAGCACTGGGAACCCGTTAGTCAAATGTTGACCTGGAGGAACCCGATCGCCGTATTCTGCCCCTGGCTTACGAAAGAACTTGCCTAACATTATTTTTTCCTACAAAGTCTTTCTTTAACTGTGTAGCAAACTGTCTGCAATTACGGGTCTTCTCAAAGACTGACGAATGATGAACTGATCGTCTCGCATTCATCATTCATCCCATTATTCTTCTTCAGTCTCTTCGTCAGTCGGGTAGACAAAGCCTTGGGCGCGTCCAGTCAAAATCGACTTGCCCATCGACAATGCTTTTTGAGCTTGCAGTCTAGCTTTCGCTTTCCAGGTGGCTTTGCGCTTGTCACGTTTAGACTTTGAGGTTTTCTTCTTAGGAACTGCCATGAGTTTAGACCGTGGTCATTTTTGTCAACTTTTCTATCCTACGCTATTTCTTGACTTGTAGCGATCGAGCGTTTGGCAGAAGTTTTTATGAAATAACTTGCTTTTTAGTACTTGTGTACTGCTAATATAGAACAAACGTATTATTAAAACCGTTAATGCCTTGAATCCAAAGACTTTCGTGTTCTTTCGTCCCGTTGCTTTGTCCTGTCATTTTCTCACCCCTTAGCCCCCCACAGGAGAAAGATTATGAAATACCGACGCTCTCGAAGACAGTCTGTGAAGTATTTGCTAGCAGCAGGCACCTTCGTCGCACTGGCAGGAATGTTAATGAATCCTCGTGATCTCTTAGGAGCCAAAGCGCCCGCTGACCCCTGTCAAGGCGTTGTGAAGTCAGGAACCACGCTCTCTAGAGAGCGGCTGGCTCAACTGCTCACCGTCTCAGAAGGAGATCGCAAAGACAAGGTGCGATCGATTCTTAAAGAGCCTTACTGCACGTTGCATATAGAAGTGCGGACTGGGGTGAAGTCCGATCGAGAGGCTTATCCCCTCGCGTTTGACCCGCAAACGTGGCTGATTGTTCTTTACGAAGGCAATGAATATCGAGGCTATGCCTTTAGCTTTCGCAAGTCTTAACTAGATTTTCTGCACGAATCAGATCTGGACGTTGATCTCCTTTGGAATGATTTAGGGAGATTCTCGAATTCATGCAGGAGGTCTACCAACTTGATCGCCCTTATTGTTCTATCTACCAACTATGAAAAAATTTCTCCTGGTTGCGGTGAGTTTAATCACGATGTTCTTCGGCTCTGCGAAGATTGCTCATGCCTCCCAATCTGGACTACTAGACTTTGGAGACGCGATTAGCGCAAAGCCTGCCTCTGTAGGAATCGCTGCTAACCCTCCCTCTAATTCCCCTGCTCCAAGTTCGTCCGTTGCACAAGCCGCCACCCCAGAGCTAAGTTTCAGTCCGCCGAGTCAAAAAGTTGCGAGACTGGACAACAATAAAGCTGAAAAGAAAGCAGTAGTAACACCGCGTCAGTCGTCTCGTCAGTCCTTTGTCTCATCAGGGATTGTAGACAACGATGCAATTTTTGAAGGCGGCAGCAACTCGATCGTAGCCAGAACGGTCGGACACGCCGAAGGAACTCGATCTGTTGATGGCAGCAAAACTCGGGCTTATTATGGGCACGTTGATCCTGGCAATGGCGTTTGGAACTTGGGCAGCTTCTCTTATCAGCACTGTGATGCAAGCTGCACGCCAGATGAAGCAGACGATCGTCAACTCCGTCGGCTGCGTAGTCAGAGTCGAGTTCTTTCTCAAAAAGCTAATAGCAATGGCATTCAGATGACGCTAGAGGAGAAACTCAACGGCATTGATCTGGCTAATCAAGCGCCTTTGGCAGCCTTAGACCAGGGCGGCTATGTCGATTGGCTAAGAGTTGCTCATCAAAAGGGGCTGACTGGTTCTAGTGCCGTTTTATGGGCGCGTACTTACTCGTTTCTTAACCCTAGAACTCAGACGTGGGACGCACCCGGATTGGGCAATCGCTACGATAGCATTGCCTACGATCAAGAGCGGCGACGAGACGCGATCGCCAGTGCGCTAGAAAACCACAACCAACAACAGTCACAAATGGCGAGATCAGACTCCATGCCATCCACTGTGGCGCAGTTGAAGAACTGAAATTCCAAGAGGTTATCAACGCTAACGAAACTGGGAGGACATCGTAATGCCCATCACACCCCAGGTGACAAAGAATTGCCGATAGAGTTCTTGACCTGCTTCGGTGAGATCACCATCGGCAGCGATCGTGCCTCCCTCAATTAGCGTGCCGTGATCGCTTTGAAAACAAAGGCGCTGTTCTCCCGTTTCACTGGTTTGAATGAAGAGTTGCCCGATCGCTAACGTCTGCCCAGACCCGCTCGAAATAGTAAATCGCATCGCGTAAGTATTGTGAATGCCATCGCTTATTGTGACAGCGATCGGAGACAAGTTGTATGCTGATCACAGCCTGATTCATGCCTCTTTATGTCTGATCTTCCTGCTTTAACGATCGCTACAATTTGGGCAATTCTCGACGACACGCTGGATGACGACACCGTAAATCGCCTAGTTTGGCGTTCTTTAGGCTATCGGCAAAGTGCCGGAACCTGGACAAGTGATGAAGTTGACCCCGCATGGCACGAGGCGTATCCTGAGCCACCGGATTTTATTGCCAGTCGTCCCGCTGTAGTGAAATTGACTCGATCGATTCCGGCTGAAAACAAGCAACTTCTTAAGGAAAAGCTCGGATTTGCAGGCTATAAAGTTGACGAATTAATTCCTCGCAAGACTCGACGAGCCACGATCGCCAACTGGTTGTTGAGCGAAATGCAGCTTAACGATATTGCCCATTAGACTAGATGCAAGCGTGATCATTAGTGAGCAACTATGGTTCTCAGCAGCCAACCTGACATTCCTATCTTTCCGCCTGATGAGTTATTGAGCGACGAGCCGCCCTTGGAAACTACGCGACATCTCAAACAGCTAATTTTGTTATTGACCTGTTTAGAACGGCTGTGGAACGATCGCCACGATTTCTTTGCAGGGGGCAATCTGAGTATTTATTACAGCATTCGCCAACGCAAATCTGAAGACATGAGAGGACCTGATTTCTTCGTCGTTTTGGATACTGAGCGGCGAGAGCGGAAAAGTTGGGTGGTCTGGGCTGAGGATGGTAAATATCCTAATTTTATTCTTGAAGTTCTTTCTGACAGCACGGCTCAGATCGATCGCGGCTTAAAAAAACAGCTTTATCAAGATGTGTTTCGCACACCAGACTATTTTTGGTTCCACCCCTACACCCTGGAGTTTCAGGGCTTTAAACTCAACTACCGTCATTATGAGGCGATCGAACCCAACGATCGGGGTTGGCTGTGGAGTAATGAGTTGCAGCTATTTTTGGGGATTTTGAATGAGCAGCTACGATTCTTTACGCCCGAAGGAGCGTTAGTTCCGACTCCTGAAGAAGCTGAGATTCAAGAACGTCAGAGAACTGAAGCTGCCCAACAACAAATGCAAGCAGAGCGGCAACGAGCCGAGCAAGCCGAAGCTCAAGCAGCTATCTTTTCGAGAAAGCTCCAAGAGTTGGGCATTGATCCGGCTGATTTATGACCTTTATGAAACAGGAGAATGAGTAATGGCGATCGAACGCAGAATGTCTCGCAGTATGTTTTTACCCGGTGAGGAAGTTGTGCTTCGCCAAGTTTGTTTTACGCCGGGACGAGTCTTTCAGCCAGGGAAATATATCACTGGAGACTTGCCCGATGTTGCCTTTGACATGGGCTTAGTAGATCGGCTGCCTCCTGTGCGGGGCAAAAACGCTGAGATTCGATCCGAGGAGCCGCCCTCTGAAGAACAG
>JBBRMC010000133.1:0-7971 GCA_038231055.1 Leptolyngbyales cyanobacterium | reverse complement strand
CTTCAAAAAACTTTACGGTGTTACCGCTTTGAACCTCTCTGTCAACGCTCAACCCTTTTCTAATCAACCGTTCCCTTTTGACTCCATTGAGGATGCCCTGGCGGATTTGAAGGCAGGGAAAGCGATCGTCGTGGTCGATGATGAAAATCGGGAAAACGAAGGAGACGTGATCTGTGCCGCTCAGTTTGCGACTCCCGATATGATCAACTTTATGGCAGTCTATGCGCGAGGTCTGATTTGTATCGCCATGACGGGCACCCGCCTTGATGAATTAGATGTTCCTCTGATGGTGCGGGAGAATACCGACAGTAACCAGACTGCCTTTACGGTCAGCATTGACGCGTCTCCTAGAGTCGGTGTCACAACTGGGATTTCGGCAGAAGACCGCGCTCGCACAATCCAGGTTTCCCTCAACCCAGACACTCAGCCTGCCGATTTGCGTCGTCCGGGTCATGTGTTTCCGATTCGCGCTAGAGAAGGTGGAGTTCTAAAGCGTGCGGGTCATACCGAGGCAGCCGTTGATCTTTCACGCCTCGCGGGACTCTATCCATCTGGGGTAATCTGTGAAATTCAGAATTCAGATGGCTCAATGGCTCGACTGCCTGAGCTGGTGAAATACGCCAAAGTTCATGACCTAAAAATTATTAGCATTGCTGATCTGATTAGCTATCGGCTGCGGCACGAGCGCTTTGTGTGCCGAGAAACCGTTGCTGATATGCCGTCCCAGTTTGGGCAGTTCAAAATCTACGCCTATCGCAACCTGCTTGATAACTCTGAACACGTTGCGATCGTCAAAGGTGATCCTGAGCAGTTTAGCGATCGTCCGGTGATGGTGAGGGTGCATTCAGAGTGTCTAACGGGGGATGCACTTGGCTCACTACGCTGTGATTGCCGGATGCAGCTACAAGCCGCTCTCAAAATGATTGAAAACGCAGGAATGGGCATTGTCGTCTATCTGCGGCAAGAAGGGCGAGGCATTGGGTTGGTCAACAAGCTCAAGGCTTACTCGTTGCAAGATTTAGGTCTCGATACCGTCGAGGCAAACGAGCGATTGGGCTTCCCGGCTGATCTGAGAGACTATGGAGTTGGAGCACAAATCCTCAACGACTTAGGCGTTAAGCAAATTCGCCTGATCACTAACAACCCTCGCAAGATTGCAGGGCTAAAGGGCTATGGTTTAGAAATGGTCGATCGGGTTCCTCTTTTGATCGAGGCGACCTCCTACAACTCGTCCTATCTAGCGACCAAAGCCGAAAAGATGGGTCACTTGTTTTTAAGAACGTATCTGGTGACGATCGCGCTGCACTTTGAAGCCGAGGAGTCAGTGACAGAGCGCTATGAACGGCTCGAAAAGCTGCGGCATCTGGCTAAAATCTACGATCTGACGCTGCAAGAAGAAGCGCGACCTGTGGCATCGGCGTTGTTTGGCGAAACCTCTCTGATCGTGCATTTGGGGTTTGAGCAAGCCTTAGTAAGTGACGCAGATTGGTATCGATCGCCTGACCATCCCTATATTTTCGCGATCGGTCAAATTCTTGATAATCTAACCTGTTGGGCATCGGTGAAGAAGTTGGAGTTTATTATTTCTCCGGGTTCAGACCCATTGATAGGTTTGCAGGTGCAGCTCGATCGGCAAACATTTTCGATCAATCAGTTGCCCTCGTCGATCTGTGAGGCGCTAGAAACTCAGACTATCTACAGTTTTGCTAGACGTTAGGCATCGCTGAAGTGGTTTGAAAGTAAGGCATTAGAGGCTGGGGAAGTGGTACCCTCAGCTTTTTTATGCTCCGATTCAACTGTGTTGAGAAACCTTTGAGATTCCTGCTGTAGTGCGATCGCAGCTTAATAGTATTCCTGGATAGCAATACCAGTGTCGGTGAGGTCAGTTAACGAATCCGTTTTGCAGGAAGATTCTGCCCAGACTGATGCAAAATCAGTTGGTTGACTTGCCCCTGCTGACCTTTGACAAACGTAATTTGAGCATCCACTGCTTTCGTGAAAAAGCTGGTTTCTGATTCGGGAAAAAGTTCTACGATCGACTGCCCTGTCGCCTGTGCAAAGAGCCGATCGCCCACTTTGGTGATGGTCAAAATAAAGTCAGGAGTTAGCTCATAGCATCCCGTGTACGCATCATAGAGTTTGGGATTCATGGCGATCGCTGTTCGCTTTTTAGATGGCTCGTGCTTTGCTAGCGGAAATTGGTTGTTTAATAAGTGCAGCCCAATGTCATCAATGCTGTTGCTGGAATTAGATAAAACTACAACTCCCGATCGCTGCTGTTTGTCAAAGCCAATGAAGCTGTGATAGCCGCCTGTTCCACCGTTATGCCAGACAATTTCGCTTCCATATTTTTGAAAGATATGCCAGCCCAGCCCTATCTTTAACACTGGTGTCTCTGTTGGTCGTTGAACGGTTTGTGCTCTCTGCATCGCGGCAGATAAATCGGATTGCGTTAAGCCCAAATTTGCTGCCAGAAAGTTTAAGAGATCATCTGTTGTAGAATGCAACGCGCCTGCACCTGCCAAAGCGGGAATATCCCAGTTCTTCACAGGTTTACCGATCTCGTTGTGTCCTGTAGCGAGTCGCGATTTCATCTCTGCCGATAACTGAACCTTAGTACTTCGCATATTCAAAGGTTGAGCAATTCTTGTAGTCACCAGCGTTTCATAATCCATTCCAGAGTTTAAGGTGAGTAAGTGCCCCAGCAATCCAAATCCTAGATTTGAGTATTCGTATTCAACACCAATATCTTTAGTCAACTGATACTTTGACAAGAATTCATACAGTTGCTGAGTGGTGTAATCTGCATACGGATTTTCAATATCTTTTGGATTCAAATTATCAGGGAGTCTGGGAAGCCCGGACGTATGCGTTGCCAAGTCAATCAGCGTGATTTCTCGACCATTACGGCGCGGAACATGGACAGATTTGGGGAGAAATTTAGCGATCGGATCAGTTAGCTTCAGTTCTCCTCGCTCTACTAAATCGGACAATAAGAGAGCAGTGAATACTTTGCTAACAGAGCCAATTTCAAAAACTGTTTCACCATCGGGTTGGCGGCGGTCTGATTGAGACAGGTGCCCATAGCTAATGATTTTGCGCCCTTGCGGAGTGATCAACCCTACGACAATTCCGATGCTTTGCTTTTCCGAATCAATGCGTTTCTGCAAAATTGTCTGCACCTCAGCATCAGAGGGATGAGACGGTTTGGATTGAGCTAGTGATGTCGCTTGCACTAATCCCATCACGGTTCCCCCTAAAATCAGGGCGATCAAAAGGATAGAGTGCTTAGTTCTTGATCGTCTTCCCATTCGATTCATAAGATACCAACTCATCTTGTCGCTCTAACAGTGCACTAGCCGTACTGATAGATTAGAGGTTATCTAAATTAGAACAAACTGGGGGGACACGATCAAGGCTTATGACATCTCGATTTTTGAATGCGACAGACGATCAGTAAGCCGTTCCATCGAAACATCTCTACAGCAGTAGGGAAATCTGTATATGTCTGATTCAGTAACGCTTAAATTGCTAAGGATTCGATCGTGCCACAGCCTTAAGCGCCTCGGTCGCTGACAGCCCATCGCCTTGAAAGCCAAAATACCACAGCACGGCTGCTGCCTCAGCACGGGTAACAGTGCGCTTGGGTTGAAACAGCGTTGTATAGCCAAACGCTCGGCGAATATTCGCTTGGTCGCCATTTTGAAAGTCTGCTAACACTGCCCGTAGCGCTTTTGAGTCAGTTCGAGCGGCATCCTGAAAACCCCAGGTTTGCTTAACTGCCTCGATCGTAGCACTCGGCAATGGTTGACGCGTGTCGATCGGAACCTTCCACAAAATTAAATCTTCACGGCTCAAGGAAGCATCAGGGCGAAACAAAACAGTTGTACTGTCTCCTGAAAGCGAACTGGAGATTAACCCCGCTTCTGCTAGCCCCTGAATGGCAGAAAAATCAGGATCGGTGCGTGAGACATCCTGAAAAGCAGGCTGGGACGTTTCGACTCCTAAGCGAATTTGACGCGCCGGACGGTTGCTGTAGATGCGATTGTTGGCAGCAACGAGCCAACGTGCATAGTCTCGTCGGGTAATCGTTTTGTTGGGTTCAAATAAAGTCTTGCTTCCTGATTTGTTGCCTGAAGAGAGCGATAAAACCCCCAGGTTTGACAGATCCTTAGCGTATTGACTTAACTCTTTAGGGGCTTTGTCTAAATCAGTGAACGTTTGCGGCGCAGAGGTAACAGGCGCACTAGTTGAAGCCGTTGCCGCTGTTTGAGGAATTGGACCGATAAACTCAGAGCTACCAGGCTGCGGAACAGATGCATTCGGAGATGCTGATTGAGTCGGTCGAGTCTGGCTGGTTTGAATCGAGAACCCAGCGCTGTTTTCGGTCTGACTGTTGGGCTGGACAGCGATGATCGCTTGCAGTCCTTCTCGACTAGCTTCAAAGGTGCCTTGAGCTTTATCGATCGGTTGCCCGTTTAATGTCCAGCCGTTTTTTTGCAACTCTTGCAGATAGAAGGCGACGATTTGATTGCTTGTGTCTGGGCTACTCCAGCGAGTCAGCACCCCCTGATTGGGCTGATTGCTATCGACTTCGAGCAGCGATCGGTTGGGATAGATCGGAATCTCAGCCGGAAAGTCAGCCGGAAGTTGTGCCTGAGTCGTCTGAGCTACTGAGCTAGGCTGTGGAGTTTGAGCCGCCTCGATCGCCGCTCCATTATCTTTTAAGCGGGGGTCAGCTTCAAACGCGCCCTGAAACGACTGACCCACGGGACTGCTTGTACAGCCAGCGATCGGCAAAATCAGGAACGCAGCTAGACCCAAAGAAGTTGTAAAACGGTTAAAAACCACAGCACGATGAGATAACGATTCTTCTCTCATTCTAATGCTGAGATTTGTGAGATGTTGCACCCGGCTGTGAGCCATCTACTCTTTGTCATCTTCAATCATTTTTTGAAAACGCACTCCACTTAAATGATCGGAAGATCCTAAGCGAGTGGCTTCTAGTTCTTGAGACTCTTCTGAAAAGACTTCTATTTTTTTAAGCCACCAGTGATAAAACGTCGGAAACCTCACCTCTTCTTGGGAGGCTTCTAGGAGCTCTAGTGCCCGTTCTTTCCCAGAAAGCAGACTGGAGCAGTTTAATTCTGGGTATTCCATCAACAGGCAAGCTTGTTCTCGCATTCTCTCGCGAATTGTGGACGATCGCAGTTCTCTACATTCTGAGCAAATATCACCTTGCAGAAGCCCTGCGTCGTTGAAGAGAAGAGTACGAATTTTTTGAACCTCAAATTTTTGACGGCAAACCGTGCATAGAAGTTGAGAAGGGCAGGTTTTAAGCTTACGTTCGAGTCTAATTCTCATCGCTGCGTAACCGTAAAAATTATTTTTATTCTGAGACCCCTAAGCTAACGGATTCAGATACCCAACTTGTTCTTTTTTTGCAATTCTCAATATTAAGAAACCCAATATCACCTATCAGGAAATTGGGTTTCTCGATGACATGATGAAATCTTAGAGTTCTCAAAGCAACGTAGTCATTTCTAATCTATTACTCTTCCTATTTCAATTGAGGACTGACGCTTTGCGATTGAGTTATAAAAATCCATTAACGTTTTAGTTTTAACTTCTGTAACCCCTTGCAGCACGTTGCCATTAGCTTGACCGTTAAACCAAATGGTCACCTGTTGTCCCTGTCTTTTTTGGCGCTGCTCAAAACTCAAGCGATCGCCGACCAACACCATATCGGGACTGCCGATCGTCTCGTTGCCGCTCTCGATCGTGCCTCTAACCTTTTGAAACAGATCTTGCTGGATGAATTGCACCCGATCGCTCACTCCTGCCTGTCGAGCATTTTCGTTGCTGCGGTTGGATATAAGGAACATCAGGCTTAATCGCAGGTGGAGGGGTTTGGGCAGATAGAAATCGGGATTGATAAGAGGGGCGTAGAGCGCGCGATCGTCAATCCCAATATCAAACGGGTCTGCTTCTGCACGATTTTTCTTCCTCCCCGTGAACAATCCTGAAACTTCTAACCTTCACCCGTTATGTGAAACATCTATCTAAATAGGTAGCTGTCTTTTAGTTCACAAAAGTTAACACATATCCGTCTGGGATCATTTGTCTGAGCGGCTTTGATCCTAATACGTCAATCAAAAAAGAAAACTAAGTCGGTCAGATCAGCGAAAACAGGATAACTCTATAGGAGGAAAGCAAGCGCAAAAAGTTTAGATAATATGTGAAACATAGGTCAAGAAAAACAACTGGAGCTACTCTCATGGAAACTCGCAAAAGCACCGATTTACCTCCTGTCGCGGCTGCTTACAACGGTAAAGACCGCAACGCATTCTTGTTTGGTTTTAACCCCCAAGCTGAACTCTGGAACGGTCGATTCGCAATGATTGGCTTTACCGCATATCTCCTATGGGATTTGGCTGGTTACAGCGTGTTGCGAGACGTTCTGCACTTCGTTGGCTACTAACTCACCGTCTGATTTCGCAATTCATTAATCAATTTATTCAAAGGCTCAGCAACTACCCGTTGCTGGGCTTAATTTTTTGATTGAATAAGGTTTGAAAAAATTAGACTTTTAGAGTGTATCTGACGTTTTACGAAAACTATTGCTTGGAATATATTCTCATTAGCACATCTTACCGATATTAATTTTCTAGAAACTTTTGCCGTTGAAATATTGGATGCAAAAATAATTGCCGATATATCGCGATATATCGTATGGTAGAGAAAGTTATTCAAGTGAAACTTATGTTTAGACATTTTCACGCTCGATCGTTTGCACCCGCTTGGGCAGGGGCAGACCAAGACGACTCAACGTTTGTGAGCCATCGATTTCAGCACGGCAGACACGCGGGAGGGAGACCCCGAGGGGAGGGTTGGGGCGACGATCGCCGCGCTCGTCGGGGTGATATCAAGTTCATTCTGCTAGAGCTATTGTGTGAGCGTCCTCGGCACGGCTATGACTTGATTAAAGATTTAGAAACCCGTCATGGAGGGCTTCGTCGCCTCAGCCCTGGGTCGGTCTATCCGACTCTGCAAATGTTAGAGGATGGCGGTTATTTGACGAGCCAGCAAGAGAGCGGCAAGCGCATTTATACCGTGACAGAAAGTGGTCGATCGCTCCTTGCCGAACGGGTTCCCTCAGATCAGCCAAGTGCGTCTAGAAATGAGTTTGACGACGTTGCAGAAAAGTCAAAAACCATCAGCGAGTTGCGGAATGCGGCAACCCAGCTAGCTGATGTGGTGATGCAAGTCGCCCGAAGCGGTAATCTCGATCGGATGAACCAAGTTCGTGAGTTGCTCGATCGAGTTAAACGAGACATCTATCTCATGTTGGCTGAGAAGTAAGCTGTAAAGCGATCGGGAGTTAAGCGAGAGCGATCGCTCTGCTTTAATGAAGATTAGCGTTGGTGGTCATTAAGCGGTAGTCGCTTCCCAAGTTGCAAAGTTTGCCATCCGTTGATCTCTGTTCAGGTTATCGACATACCAGTCTTCTATAGAGACTCCCAAGTTGTAGTTAATTGCGGCACCAAAAGCCCCCTGTCCCTGCGAACAATGACGCGATCGATCTACCATCATAAGAACTGGCGATCGTGGTTCCATTCACGTCGAGTAAACTGACCACAGCATTCCCAGTAGCGCCTTTAAGAAGCAGGTTAAAGGGTCAGCGTACCCATTGGATTGCAATTTGGGCAGACACCGGGGAGTATTCAAACGCAAGATTCTCGATTGTTGGCAGGGCGAACAGACAACTTTAGTGACTTTGCTCTTGTAGTCGGCAATGTATTGTCAGATAACACCATCATTGATACTCCAGAACAACGGGTGGAAATAGGAGCAGCAGGACAGAATGGACTTGTGGCGATCGAGAAGCAGTTAAAACTGGACTTTGCAGACAGTGCAGAGCGATCGAAGGTGTCTTTACTGAGATCTTGCCCCGGATTAGAACTCCCTCGT
>JBBRMC010000132.1:0-7996 GCA_038231055.1 Leptolyngbyales cyanobacterium | reverse complement strand
CGCAGCAGTTTCTCGACTTCTTCTTCGCCAACCCAATAATGTTTATCCTCATCCAGCACCGGAATTAGGACATACAAATGACTCAGCAACGTTTGCAGAGACGTGGTTGCCGTTAGCTCTACGCTGAAATAAGAACTGTTTCCCCATTCTGGAACGTGCTCATCCAACGAATGTTGAGTTGCACGAGTTGTATAGCCTAACGGCTCAAATAAGCGATGCAAAAAGCCTTCACCTCCGCGACAGGGAAGCACCGAAAGCTTTGCCTGGAGAGGAATTTCCTGCGTGGTGAGATCAGGACGGTCTTTGCACTGACCCGATAAGGCAGAGCGAAACACTTGCGCGATCGCAACACTCATAAATGAAGAAGCCACATACGGACGATCGTTGACATACTGCGCTAAGGTCGTCGCCTGACCCCGCACGAGCTTGACCGGATCGATCTCTAGCAAAAGCGCCGCCGTACAGCGCTCTGTGGTGGCTTCCGGGTAAAAAACCTGCGCTCGTCCAAACGAAAGATCGAACGATTGAAACCGATCGGGATGCTTGCCCAGCAAATAGCCCAAATCGGTTGCAGGCGAATGAGTTGTGGTAATCGTCAGCAGCATAGTGAATGGTTGAACTTAAATTTAAGAGTGCCCAAATTTTCGAGCGCCCTTAAATTCGCTTGTAGTATTTGTAGTATAGCTTCAGTATTGCTGTTCACTACCTACTAACCTGGCAATCATTGAGATTGCATTTAGCTAGTTAGACGGGAATCCCCACGCCATACGCTTCGTTAGCGTGGGATGAAAGGCGCGTTCATGGCGGTGCGATGGCAAACAATGTCTGATGAGAGAATCATCAGCACTGCAATGAACTATCTCTCAAGCGGTGAACGAGTGAAACGCATACAGGGCATGGCTTGTGTTATGATACAAATGGTTGTTGACCCTCCCGACTTCTCGAACAGACAGGCTAAGTAGCGGTTATACGCTTGCCACAGAAAGAAAAGAGATCGGGGAAAGAATACGCCTAGCTGGTCTGCCATTGCTGTAAATCCAAGGTGTATTGTACGAGTAAAAATCAAACTCCTTGGGAAGCAGGGAGTCTGCCTGGACAGTGCTTCGGTGCTGTGAGAGTGAGAGCAAGACGGCTTGTTAAACCTCTAGACGCGGTGTAAGACCAAAATCATTCTTGAATGGTGGAGGCAACGGCGGACGAAACAGGAAGCCTAGACGTATGCGAAGCATCAGTGTAGGTACTTCACAATAGTCAATATTGCCTGAATCCTACGATCTCCATCCACTTTTATGACGCAATCTCACCCCTCAGAAACGCTGTCTGATCCAAACGTTAAATATGGCGAACGCATTATTGAAGAAGGTAGACTGATTACCTTCCCCAACCCTCGCCCCGGACGGCGTTATCACATCACCATCACGCTGCCAGAATTCACCTGCAAGTGTCCGTTTTCTGGCTATCCTGACTTCGGGACGATCTATGTTACTTATGTGCCCGATCAGCGCGTGGTTGAGCTAAAAGCCATCAAGCTTTATATCAATAGCTACCGCGATCGCTATATCTCTCACGAAGAGTCTGCCAATCAAATTTTGGATGATCTGGTTGCAGCGTGCGATCCGTTAGAAATCACCGTCAAAGCCGACTATACGCCTCGCGGCAATGTGCATACTGTTGTTGAGGTGACTCACCAAAAGGGCGAATAGGTCATCTCGTCCATTGGCGCAACGCTTTCACCCAAGCCCCTCCCAAAATGCTGCCTAACGCATAAGGCGGAAAGTCTGACCAGGTGAAGGTGTTGCCCAATACTAATCTTCCGGGTAGTGTGGCGCGGATGGCTTGTAGAAATGGGGGCTTCCAGAGTTGGAGGAACTCGATCGCGCAAGAGGCAAAGAAGACGGCGATCGCGACTCGCATCAAAGGAGCCTTGGGAAAACAGACCATCACTAATAGAATCCAAAAGATCTGATAGGCGAGACTGCCTGCTAGATCGTGCATCCATTCCGCCCCAAACCCTTGAGAAAATCGCACGATGTAACCGAATGGGATGATGGCGATCAGGCTTACAAAAAGAGCAATTCGATAAGACATCATCACTCGATCAAACTTCGGCTAATTGAGTTTTTCCAACCTCGTCTTCCTTCTGCGATCGCTCCCCAATCTGATCCAACACCTCTAAAAACTCGCGTTCAAACACCACTTGCGCACGGTTGGTGTTGCCGCCAATATAGAACTTTCCATCCTTCTGCAATGCCCAAATTTGGGAGTGAGACACGTAACTCATCATCGTGCTAATCATCAGCAAGCCAAAGCCTAAATAGACGATCGGGATGCCAGGATCAGCTTTGATTTGCAACCCAGTGCTGCCGATGATGTCAGCGATCGCTAACGTCACGCCTTTGACCTGCACCGACATTCCTTTGCGAACGGTCGAAATTAGCTTTCCATCTGTGTCATAAATTAGCAGCAGTCCTTGTAAGTCTCTTGCAATTAAAGACACGCCATCACTCAAGTCAGACTTAAGCGGAATCCAAGCGCCCCAGACTCGGCTACCCACTGCATCGAGTTTTGCCATCGGAAACTGCAAAATCGGACTTTTGTTGAGCTTGACTTGCACGGCGGCGATCGCCCAATCTGCCTGGTAGAGGGTCACGCCGTTGTGTTTAAGCGGTTCATTGACGTGAATCGTCTTGCGATCGACTTCCTTGCCATCATTGTCTAACACCGAGAGATCGGAATAAAACTGATCGATTTCGCCTGTCGGCAAATAATCAATCCAAAAACGATTGACCTTCACTGCCCAATCTTTAGGAAATTGGGGTTCTGCCCACGGACCTGCATCAACAATATTCTTAATCAGAAAGGTTGACCCACTTGGCGCAACTTCTTGAGCGATGAAGCCCGTCATGGCACCCACAATGCCACCGATGAGGATCAGCATCATGCTGACGTGAACGACGATCGGACCAATTCGTCCAATGATGCCTTTACGCGCGTAGATCGTCTCACCACTGCGAAACACGCGATAGCGACGCGTTTTTAACAGAGAAATCGCCTCCTCTAACGAAGCAGAATCAAACTCAGCACTCAAGGCAAACTTTTGAAACTGTCGCGGCTGGGTGTAGAACTTGCTGGTGTTGCGCGTAAACCATCTCAACGCAGGCAACTGTCGTACAAACGTACACGCCGTCAAACTAGAGCCAAATAAAATCAGCAGCGCCAAATACCACCAGGTTCGATAGACGTGATCAAATCCCGCCGTCAGCAACACCTTCCAGGTGAGAAAGCCAAACAGAGCGGGGTGTTCGGGATAGTTTGCTTGATAGAACGATAAGGACTGACCTTGCTCAATCACGGTGCCTGTAATGCTAAACACCGCGATCGCTAACAGCAGTGCGATCGCTAATCGCAAATCTGCCAGTAATGGCAACAGTTCTTTTTTGAAATAGCGTTTAGGAGCCGAACTCAACCCGGAGAGTTTCGTCAAAAATGACTGATCTGTCGTCATGTTTAATTAAAAAAATTAATTCTAGAAAGCAACGAAAACACACCAAACCCCACCAGCAAACTACCGCTTACGGGATTAATCCAACCCGACCAGCGGCGCAGTTCTAACAGTTTCTTAATTGACGCAGTGAATGTTCCAGCTAACACCAGAGGAGCCACATATCCGGCGGTATAGCATAGCAGCAGCGTGCCTCCAACTAAGGGATCTTTTGTGTTTGCAATCCAGGTTAATAGGGTCGCTAAAACAGGAGTGCTGCACGGAGAGGCAACCAGCCCAAACGTCAAACCAATCAGATAAGACCGAACTCCAGCAGGTAAATCTTGTGAAATCCAGTCCGTGCCGCCCCATGATGGTAAGCGCAAGGGTAATGCGTTTAAGAGATTTAGTCCCATGATGATCGCGACGAGACTAACCACGATCGGCAGCCCAATTCCAATCTGCCCATAGACTTGACCCACGACGGTGGCAAAAATCCCTAATCCGGCAAGAGTAGTGGCAAGCCCTAGCGAAAACCAGATGGATTGGGCTGCCGCTTGCATTCTACTTTTGGTTTCATAGCCGCCGATATATCCGATCGTGATCGGCAACATTGAGAGAGTGCAAGGAGTCAAACTCGTGAGCAATCCCGCAGCAAAAATTACGCCAATGCTAGTGAGCGATAAATGAGTTAACTGATTTGAGACTAGATGATTGGCAAACTGTTCTAGCTCATAGAGATAAGTTTGAAAGGCTTCTAACATAAGGTGGCTCAATTATTACGCTGCTTTAAGCGTCACTCATATTCTACAATCTTCTGCCCAATCAACTTAAGGAGCATTGCGCGGTCTAAATCGTTTCGGCTCTGAGGAAGGTTTGTTTTGCGCCTCGGTCGCAGGTTTGCGTCGCCATCGTCCTTTTGCGGGATTGGCGGGTGGAGCCGGTTTTCCAAATCGCCGCTCTGGTAAAGACACGACTTCTGCCTCGCTGCTTTCTCTCGCAACTCGAATCAATAACGCCGTCGAAATCAAGGTGGAAATCATTGAACTGCCGCCATAGCTAAAAAAAGGCAACGGCAACCCGGTAGTTGGCAGTGCCCCGGTCGCAACTGCAATATTTAACAACGACTGACCCACCATGAGAATCATCACCCCGATCGCGACGAGTCGCTGCACCGTGGTTCGAGCTTTTCGGGCAACTATCAGCGCGAGCGTGCCATAGGTCAAAATCAAGATCATTAGTAGAATGCTGCCGACTAAGCCAAATTCTTCTGCAAAGATGGCAAAAATAAAGTCGGTGTATTGAATGGGTAAGTAGCCCATTTTTTGCTGCGAGAGTCCGAACCCCGTGCCAAATATGCCGCCCGACCCGATCGCCAGCAAACTTTGAATCAACTGATAGCCATCCTGCGAGGGGTCAGCCCACGGATTGATAAATGACATAATCCGTTTGCGCTGATATTCGCGAAGGCTAATGCTCAAGGTTGCCAGCAGCAACCCTCCGCCAGCCGTACACCACAAATAGACATAGGGAAGCCCCGCCGCTAAAGCAATGAGCCAGATTGTTATGCCACACAGCGCCGTAGTGCTGAGGTTTGGTTGAAGTAAAATGCCCACCAACATGGCGCAAAAGATGCTTACCCAGGTGATGCGGGTTGTCCAGGTGAGTCGCTCCCATTGCCCAAAAATGCGGGCAGATTGCAGTACCAGAAAGGGTTTGATTAGCTCTGAGGGCTGAAGCAGAAAAGGTCCGAGAGCGATCCATCGAGCACCGCCCCCGATCGAAGTTCCGATCCCCGGCAGCAAGGTGACGAGAATTCCGCCGAGACAGATAATGAGAAACCAGTCAGCGATGCCTAGCATATATCGCAGGGGCGTATGGACGAGGAGATTAAACCCCACCATGCCAATGAGAACTGCCAGCATTTGCCGCTTGACGTAATAGAGTCCGTCGCCAAAATCAGCATCTCCAACGGGATAGGACGCTGAAAACATCACTGCCAGCCCGATAAATAGCCAGAGAAAGGTGAGCCACCGTAGGATGCGGGCTTCTGCTGCCCAATCTTGAGCCGTCGTATCGAAAAAAGGAATTAGTTGGCGCAACTTCACAGCGATCGCTCTCCAGTCACAGGCAACCCAGGGGGTTATGGGCAAGGTGTCAGGTTACAGGGATTAATTGCCTTTGGCATCCGAGTTAACGCTGACGTGAAACGTTTTACCTTAATCAGTAGATACTGCACATTCGACTAACGATTTCTGAGTTCTGCTTCTAGTTTGTCTAGGTCGTCTCTGAGAAATACGGTGAGTCGCCCTGAGTAGGCAAGACCTTCGGCAGTTTGGGCAACTTCTAACCAATAGGCATAGCGACTGCCTCGACGCAGCTCTCCTTGCAGCGATGCCAGCAGGGGATTGTTTTGCGTAATTGCCTGCTGAATGGTGATGTCGCTGGGGTAGGTGTAGAGAACCTGAGCGCGATCGAAGTCTTGAGAAATGTCAGATCCATAAATTGCTCGTAAGGATTCTTTGAGACGCTCTTGAGTCACGCCATTCAGCATATCAAAGAGAGTCAGCCGCTCACTGCGAATGATGCCTGAGTTAGGAGACAGCTTGATTTTGCCCGGAGCCAATAGCGACGCTTCAAACGTAAACCGTTGGGCGGCAGTGCCGCTTTTGGTGACCAAAAACTTTTCGCCTCGACTGGGGCGCAACGTCGGGTTTGCCTGCATCCAAGCAGCAACGTCTTTTGTGCTTTCTCCGGGTAGTGCCCTGACGGGGCTGGCTGCCAAACTCAGCAATAGTCCAAATCCCAAAATCGAGCTAAATCGAATCTCGTCCATCTCGAACTCCCCGATAAAAACAAATTTAATGTTTGGTTCACGGCACGATCGCCACTTTGACGACTTTGCGCTGCTTCATATCCTGAAAGACTTGCTCTAGGTTCTTTAAGGGTTGATGGTTGCTAATCAACAACTCAAACGGGATCGTGTGACTCGCAATCAGAGCAAGGGCGGCGCGAACAAATTCAGGCGTATTGTGGAATACCCCTTTTAGAGTCAGTTCATTGTAGTGGAGTTGTTCGGTGTTGACGGTAATTGTTGTGTCGCGCGGGCAACCTCCAAACAAATTGACTGTGGCACCTGGACGCGCACAGGCGATCGCGGTCTCCCACGCCGACGGAACGCCCGTCGCCTCAATGACGATATCTGCCCCCCAACCATTGGTTAAGTCACGAACTAAACTCGGTAGGTCAGGCACTTGACGGTAGTTAAAGGTTTTGGCTGCTCCAAATTTTTCGGCGATGTCTAACCGCGAGTCACTGCCGCCGAATACAAAGACTTCAGCCGATTTTGCAAGCGCCGCGACGAACATCAGCCCGATCGCTCCATCACCCAACAACACGACGCGCTCGCCGGATTTGACGTTTGATCGGGCAACTCCATGCAAGACACAGGCTAGTGGCTCAGTCATCGCTGCCATCGCATCCGGCAAGCCTTCTGGAATTGGAAGCAAATTGTGTCGCACGATCGCCGCCGGAATTTTCAGATATTTGGCAAACGTGCCGTTATTAAACGTCAGATTCGTGCAGAGAGAAAATTCCTGACGTTGGCAAAAAAAACACGTCATGCACGGGGCGGAATTGTTGGCGACAACTCGATCGCCGATCGCCCAGTCCGTCACGCCTTCACCGAGTGCCACGATTTGTCCGGCGGCTTCATGCCCAAAGAGCGTGGGTGGCTTGAGCATTTTGGCGTGTCCACCGCGTCGCCAAACCTTTAAGTCTGTTCCGCAGGTGGTGGCGGCTCCGACTTCGATCACAACTTCCCCTATCGCCGGAGTCGGATCAGGGACGGTTTCTAAACGAAGGTCTTCTTGACCATAGAGAAGGGCTGCTAACACCGCGATCGTCCTGAACTCAATTTCTCCCAAATCTTACAAGTGATTGGTTGAAAATTAGCGATCGCGAGCAACCACTTTCAAATTCTGTGAGACAACTCCGTCTACCGTTCTATAGTGAGAAGAGACGATTCACAGGAGACTGTATGTTTAATCTAGGCTGGACAGAAGTTGTCATTGTTGGGGTCGTCGCACTTTTGATTTTTGGTCCCAAAAAAATCCCCGAACTCGGCGGTGCGTTTGGCAAGACGCTGCGGAGCTTTAAAGAAGGCATGACCAAACCCAACGAAGAAGCCGATAAACCCGATCATGATTATGAAGGGTGATCCTACGGCTCTTAGGAATGTGAATTTATGAATGCCGAGATCTTCGTCCTCCTCACGAAGTGGGGCGAAGCCCTCGCCTAGAAGGGAGCTGAAATTCTGGTTCCTTCTCCGTTTGGGAGAGGGCTAGGGTGAGGGCGAGTCAACGTTGCAATGAACGACTTTATTTAATTCACGATCGTTATGAATGCAAAAAAACCCGACTCCTTCATAGAAATCGGGGGTCTGAAGATGCTATAGATTAACTGCCGACGATCGTTCCACTAGACACGACCGCTTTTTCCTCTACTGAAACGTGT
>JBBRMC010000131.1:0-8038 GCA_038231055.1 Leptolyngbyales cyanobacterium | reverse complement strand
GTTTAAGAGGACGAGCTATTTAACATGTTCAAAGTCCCCCAATATTGGGGGATCTAGGGGGCATAAGCCGACTCAAACCAAGCGACGAGGACTTGAGTGTACACGGTAGCTCCTTGGGGAGAGAGCTAGGGTGAGGGTGAGACGTTGCACCTTAATAAATCCACGCTCCTAACGCTCAGAGACATCGCCGATTGAATTGTCTTTGACATTCTGATTAAGTGTTTTAGGAAACAAATTCCGTGGTAGGTTGGGGGTCATGGCTGAAGTTAGAAATCCCCGTGGGGTGAGTCGTCAGGTTTTATTTGTCACGCTCTGGCTAACGCTGCTCGTGTTGGCAGTAAAAGTGTGGGCAGGTTGGGCAACCCGATCGCTGAGTCTTCTCGCTGAAGCGCTTCATACGGTCATTGATAGCTTTAGCACGGTTCTCAGCTTAATCGCAGTATCGGCTCCCCATCGTATATCAGGCAGAGAAATCTGGGGACACGGGCGACTCGAAACCACACTAGCGCTGATGCTCTCTGCTGTGTTGGGATTTGCCTGCTTTAGTTTATTGGGGCTATCAGTCCAGCAGCTTGGAACGACCCAAGATTTGAATGCATTGCTGCCTGTCAGAATATCCCTGCCCCTAGTTGGACTGCTGACGATCGTATTCGTAGCCAGTTTGGGGTTGGCATCCTTTCAAAAACGGTTAGCCAAGACTTTAGAAAGCACGGCTCTAAGGGTGAATGCCCAGCAGATTCTTCAAGATGCGTGGCTGACCCTGGTGGTATTGATTGGGTTAGTCGGAGTCTGGAAAGGCTATCGCTGGCTCGACCCCCTTATGGCGATCGGGATGGTTTTAACCGCCGTGGTCAGTAGTTGGCGAGTGTTGAATTGGCAGCTTCCATTGATGGTGCGGCAAACTGCGATCGCTCCCGAAGCCATTTCGCAACTCGTTAAACAAGTGCAAGGCATTGTCACCTGTTACCAGATTCGATCGCGCGGAATCGTCGGTCGCCAGGTGTTAATTGAGATGCGTCTCGTGCTGCACCCCGAATTTATGGGCGCGAGTCAGTGGATTATGGAGCAGGTCGATGCCACCATTCGAGAGCATTATGGACCGGTGCAGGTATGGATAGAAATCGACGACGACCACAACGAGCTTCACCCATCCGATGAGCGGGCACGATCGCAAAAACCCAGCCGAGAACTAGACTGGAACTAAAGAAATTTGAGCACTGCATCAATAAATTGCGAGTCAGAGAGCGTTCCCTGCTGTCGAAGTTGCTTTAAGGTGATCAGCGTCGATCGCAACGAATCAGAGCTAGGCGGTGTAGGCGTGGGTGATGGGGCTGGAGACGGAGACGGAGATGGAGCGCTACCGAGGATCTGTCTAGCATCCGCATCGGCTTGCTTGCGAATTGAGCGGGTTGCAATTCCAGTCACCAAAAGACTACGGTTTCTTTGGTAAGTTTTAACCGCGTTGAGCGTCTGATAAAAGTATTTGCCCGTAATAGGAAGCTGGGTTTGTAAGACAATCTTGAGGTTGTTTTGCAAAATTTTAACGGTGTCTTCTACTTTATCTTGCAGATCAGGTCCGTCTTGCCCAGTAGCAGCTAGGGTGTTGTCGAGTTGAAACTGAAAGATTGCCGATCGAGTGTATGCGTCAAGTGTCGGAAGATCGCGCAACGGAGTCAAATCGCAGTTGATGTTGCCCAAAACATCTAGATCGCAAGCTCCATTCAAATTCCCCAACCCTAATAGCCCTCTAGAACCCAGATAATACCCTAACCCATCTAAATTGGTTCTTAACTCTGCAAGCGTCAGTGTCATAACTGTTGAACTCCTCGTTGATCAGACAGGCAAATGCCTTAAACCCAGCCGTAAATCAATTCTGCCATTGCTCAGGTGTTCAAATTCTATTTGAACTCAAAGGCGCTTCCCAAACAGTTGATTGTAGATTGATAGAGATTTTCCGTTAACCTGATTACAACCGCTTTTAATCGTGCGATCGTTCGCCTATCCTCACCCATGACTTCTGAACCCACCACAAACCCAAAATCTGCTCTCGTCACCTCTGAGCCACCCTCAAAATTAAAAGCTCTGTGGGAAAATCTTCAGATTCTCATTGTTGCGTTGATTTTGGCACTTTTAGTTCGGGCTTATATTGCAGAACCCCGGTTTATTCCATCAGATTCGATGGTGCCAACCTTGCATATAGGTGACCGCTTAGTCGTTGAGAAGATTTCTTATCGACTCCATGCTCCCAAATTTGGTGACATTGTGGTGTTTGATCCGCCCCCTCAGTTACAACAACAGGGATATAAGAAAGATCAAGCCTTCATCAAGCGGATCATTGGTCAACCCGGACAGACGATCGAGATTAAGAACGGCGAAGTTTTGGTCGATCGTCAGCCTCTCCAAGAATCCTATATTGCTGAAGCACCCAGCTATATCATGAAACCCGTCGAAGTGCCTGAAGGAATGTTTTTTGTGATGGGCGACAATCGCAACAACAGCAATGACTCTCATGTTTGGGGGGTTTTACCAAAAGAGAACATTATCGGTCGGGCTTGGGTGCGATTTTATCCCTTCGATCGCTTGGGCAACGTTCAAAAGCTGAGGTAGTGCATCAAATGGGCAGTAAGCTGGCTCGGCAACGACAAGCGCTGCTGTAAGTCAGCCAGATTCTTGTAAGCGCCACTGGTCGATCGATTTTGAACGATCGTTCGGGCTAAAATAGGTTTCATGGCTGGAATTTCTCTCAGTGCTTCGATCGTGGCTGTATTGGGATTGACGCGCTGAATTAAACACAGGCTTTCAGGATCGTAATAACAAAATTGCAGAATAGATTCTAATGGCTTGAGACGCTGAATAGAAAGACCTAAAGCGGCAGCAATATCTTCGACACAATAGAACTGCACCCCTGACGCTGAGAGTTGAGTCAGCATTCGGGCTTGATGAATAGACAAACCGGGCAACCTCAGCCAATCATCGACGGTTGCTTGCTGAACATCGATATAGATTCCTAACGAAACGGCTAAACGAATCTCGTCTAAAGACTGAAAGCGGTAGTAAGGATCGTTGCGGATGCGTGATTTAAGAGAACGCCCCTGCAAGTTCAACTCTGACAACCAGTTTAAAAAAGCCATCCGAAATCATCCTACTGAATCCGATCGAGCAATTGCCGCCGCTTTTGCTCAAACTCATATTCTGTGATTAGTCCATCTTGCCGCAGTTTATCTAAATGGCGCATGGCATCAGCGATCGTCCCAACTTTCTCTACAATCACGGGCGCACGGGTGCCGATTGTCCCCAAGTCTGCTGCTACTTGATCATTAAAGTTTTGGTCAAACTCGTCTGAGTCTTGAATTAAATACCAGACCGCTTCGATAGCACCCGCAACTGCACCGATCGGGGTGATTGAAAGTAAAATGTATAAAAGCCCCCACCATCTTTGCCCTAGATAGAATTTGTGTAGCCCTGCCAAATGCAACGACACTCCCAATAACGGGATGGGAGCAACGCCCACCAGTGCCAAGATTGCAGCAACTTTTCGACTTTTCGGCTTACTTAACATTCCAAAAAACGCTCTTAATAAAGCAATAAAGATTCAGAAAAAAGAACTCGCCTCTTTGAAGGTTAAACCGGACGAGATGCTGCTCGCCGTGAGTTACGATGGTGCCTCATATTCTCCGGGTTGGCTGGCATAGAGAGAGTACATTGAGTACATTAAGAGTATAGACTTCTACTAAATATCTGTTGGAAGTTCTGAGTCAAAGTGGGTGCATTTCCAGACTTCAATCTACATCGCTCTCTGACCTATTTGCACATCCGCAAAACTACTCATTTACGCTTGTGTAGAGAAGTCTGTTTCACTATAAATAATACAGATGTCTCCTAAAGCCTTTGAGTCAATAGCTATCGGCACCGCAGATAGGCGACAAAAATTTTAGGTAAACTTGTTTGATGGTTGAGGACTGACGATCGATGCTCCATGCCTTCTCGCCAGACTGGTTGAAGAAACTGTCAGATCCCTATGCGGTGTTAGGAGTTTCTGTCGCTGCCGACGATCGACGAGTGCTTAAGCGATATCGGTTGGTCGCCAAAATTTTGCATCCTGACGGTTATGTGTCTGCTGATCCTGCGAGTGGAGAGCAAGCTACCCAACTGTTTGCCCGATTAGTGAGTCCGGCTTATCAGCTAATCAAACAAGAAAAGGGGCGCACCGAAGCGGTTGCAATGCTGCGATTTCAAGTACGCCGAATGCTGCGTGAATCGACCTTGGTGCCACAAAGTCAAGCAGCCCGACAGCTAAGTCAAAAACACCCCCAAGAAGCTGATGTCTTTTATGAGCAAGCGATCGCCAAGCTAGCTGAGATTCAATATCAATCGCTTGATCAGTTTGCGGAAGTCACTGAGCAGATCAATGAGCTAAATCTGGTCTATCTTCAGCTCAAGATGGGCGATGTATTCATTCGAGAAAAACGGCAGGGGGTAGTCCCTGTTTCGTCTGAGATCCAGCCCATGCCATCGGTGGATCAATCTGCTTCTAGCGTCTCTCAGACGGATTATGCGCGTCGTCACTATGAGCGATCGCAGGAATATGTCAAGCGAGAAGAATGGGTGCAGGCAGTTTCAGAGCTAAAAGATGCGGTGAAAATGGAGCCAAGCAAGGCAGAATATCATGCGCTACTGGGCTACTCCTACCTCCGTCAAAAGATGACAGGCATGGCAAAAGCCCATATTCGACGAGCACTCGAACTCAACCCTCGCGATCCATTAGCCTCAAATTTGGCATCTAAACTCAAAATTGATGGATCTCCTTCCTCCTCGCCTCCAGCTTCTAATTCTTCTAACAAAGGCAAGAAGCGCAAAGGACTGTTTGACATTTTTCGTCGCTCCTAGGGGGGTTGGTAGGGGAAACACTACTTAACCCGTTCAGAGCGCTGCTTTAGAATAGTTGTTAGATAGGATCACAGTTTTTACTTAACTGAGATATTCAGGCGATTGAAGCGATGGGATTTTTTGATTCTGAGATTGTTCAAGAAGAAGCTAAGCGATTGTTTGAAGACTACCAATCTCTAACCCAGTTAGGGAGTAGTTATGGGAAGTTCGATCGCGAAGGCAAAAAAATGTATATCGAACAGATGGAAGCGATGATGGATCGCTACCGAGTGTTTATGAAGCGGTTTGAGCTATCAGAAGACTTTTCGGCTCAGATGACGGTCGAGCAGCTTAAAACCCAACTGGGTCAGTTTGGCATCACGCCCCAGCAAATGTTTGATCAGATGCACATGACCCTAGAGCGGATGAAAAAAGAGATTGAGCGGTAGGGGTCAGGTTCACGGTCTGACCCAGACTTCTGCTTAGGGTCGATCGAACTCTGATGCGGGCTTAAAGTTCTCAACGGGCACACCTTGAAGCGCTTGCTGCATATAGTCACGCCAGATTGGAGCCACAAAGTGACCGCCCGTTGCACCATAGCCAAGAGGCTTATAGTCGTCGTTGCCAACCCAGACCGCCGTTGCAAGTTGAGGCACATAGCCGACAAACCAGATATCGCGCTCAGAGGAAGTGGTGCCTGTCTTTCCGGCAACAGGGCGACCAATTTGAGCGGCGGTTGCGGTGCCTCGCGAGACTACACTCTGAAGCGTATCGTTTAGAGAAGCTGATGCCCACGAATCGAGAACCAGACGAGGTTTAGGCGTGTTGTCCAAGAGTACATTCCCACTACTGTCTGTCACTTGCACAATCAGCGTTGGCTCTGAGTACCAGCCGTTGCTAGCGAAGGTAGCATAAGCGTTTGCCATCTCTAATGGGGTAAGGTCGACGGCTCCTAAAGGGAGAGAAATCACTGGGTCGATCGGACTTTTAATTCCAATACTGCGGCAGATTTCTACCACTTTATTCAGTCCTACTTCTTGCCCTAACTTCACGGCTGGCACGTTGCGCGACATTTCCAACGCTTTGCGAATGGTAATGGCTCCAGCAAACGTCCCGTCATAGTTGCGAGGAGAATACGTTTCGTAACCGTCAGGGTAGCTCACCGGTGAGTCGTAAACGATTGAGTCGGGGGTATATTTGCCCGATGCCAAGGCAGCGTAATAGACAAACGGCTTAAACGCCGATCCGGGCTGCCTCAATGCTTGCATTGCCCGGTTATATTGACTCTTTTTATAGCTAACGCCGCCCACCATTGCTTTAATAAAGTGAGTGCGCGGATCGACGGAGACGATCGCCATCTGATCGGCGTAGACCCCTTGATAATTAAGGGTCTGAATCCAGCGTCGGGCTGTGTCTTCTCCAAGGCGCTGAAGTCTGGAGTCGATCGTGGTTTGAATCCGCATTCCGCCTTTGAGAACAGCATCACGCCCAAATTTTTTGGTCAACTCTTGCACGACCGCATCGGTCACATAAGGCATCTCGCTTGACTGGAAGGAGGTGCGCTTGCCAAATTTAAGGGGCTGTTTTCTGGCAGCCGCCTCTTCTTGGGGCGTAATCCACTTCAGTTCCACCATTCGGTGCAGCACATCATGTTGACGAAGGGTGGCAGCTTTAAGATCAACTAAAGGACTTAGCGCTTCGGGCGACTGGATTAGTCCTGCCATCATTGCCGACTCTGCCAGGGTGAGATCTGAAGCGGGTTTGGCAAAGTAAGTTTGAGCCGCCGTTTGCACACCATAGGTGTTGTGCCCCCAATAAACTTGATTGAGATAGAGTTCTAGAATCTGATCTTTTTTGAAGATCTGCTCAATTCTGAGGGCTAAGACGGCTTCTGCAATTTTGCGGCTAAACGCTCGTTTGGGTGAGAGAAACAGGTTCTTGACCAACTGCATGGTCAGGGTCGAGCCACCCTCGACGGTGCGCCCATGGTTAAAGTTTTGGCTAAACGCCCGTGCTACCGCTCCCACATTCACGCCCTGGTGGGAGTAAAAATAGCTGTCTTCGATCGCAATTACCGCGCGTTTTAAGTGTGGAGAAATCTTGTCAAGCGGAACCACTTCTCGATTAGCTTCACCGTGGATGCTAGCAAGTTGCTTGCCCTTGATGTCATAGATGTGTGTTGTTTCGCTAGGCGTATAGGTTCGCAGCACCCTAACATCGGGCAGATTGCGGAAGCTAATGGCTAAACCGACCAACCCGCCCGCCACCGCTGCACTGGTTAGCATGGTTAGCCCCAACAGGGTGCCGCCTGTGACCTTGCCGACCGTCTGCACAAACTGAATCGTAGAATCAGGGTCTTTTGGTTGTTGTCTAAGGGTGTTGGCTGCCACGACTCTCTCTCTATAGAAGGGTGAAACGATTTATGAAGAACTAATTTTAGAAAAGTCTTAAGAGTGAAATCGACTTGCCGTAAATTTTCACTAAATCGACATTAGTTAGGATAGTAGACCCTGGAAGAAGTGAACCAAGTTTGTCAACAGAATTAGAGTAGACGCAGGTTTCTTGACTCAAAGCTGGCACTAATTATAGTAGGCTGACTTAATTAGAGCTTGAATTTTGGCAAGTGAGACTGTCTAGCGCAAAGAGACAGTACCATAACGTTTTGTCGATCGCACCTTTTCTGTCGTTCTATGTCGAACTCTTTCCCCTGGCTGCATCGAGGCATTCACGAGATTTTTCCTGATCAGCCTGAGTCTAATAGCCCCGATGAAAATCTGGAGCAACGGCTGCTTCAGAGTAACCGCCCGCTGCGAATCAAGCTAGGCATTGACCCTACGGGGACAGATATTCATCTCGGTCATAGCCTCTTATTTAGAAAGCTACGATCGTTTCAAGATGCTGGTCATACGGCGGTCTTGATCATCGGTGACTTTACGGCTCGAATTGGCGACCCAACAGGCAAGTCAGAAGTTCGGAAACAGTTGACCGAGGAACAAGTTGCCGCCAATGCTGAGACTTATTTGAAGCAGATGCGCCCTATCTTGGATTTTGACACACCGGGAAGATTAGAAGTTCGATATAACTCTGAGTGGTTATCAAAACTTGACCTTCCTCAAACGCTGGAACTGCTGGCAACGATGACCGTCGGGCAGATGCTTGCCAAAGAAGGATT
>JBBRMC010000130.1:0-8057 GCA_038231055.1 Leptolyngbyales cyanobacterium | reverse complement strand
TATACCAAAATTTATGCGCCGATCGACGGTCGTGCGGGCAATATTTTGGTGACAGAAGGGAACATCGTACAGGCGGGTGGCTCGAATCCGTTGGTGACGATCGCCAAAATTCACCCAATTCAGGTTGCGTTCTCGGTGCCCGAATCGAATTTGCCGGACGTGCAAAAGCACATGGATAACGGCAAGCTGAAAGTATCGGTCACGTTTGCGGGTAATAATACTCCGATTCAGGGGTTGCTGTCGTTTGTGAACAATACGGTTGATACCAATACGGGAACGATTCAACTGATTGGTGACTTTGATAATGCGGATGCCAGACTATTTCCGGGTCAATTCGTGAACACGACGCTGACACTAACTCAAGAGCCAAATGCTACCGTTGTTCCGTCGCAGGCGGTTCAAAATGGTCCTAATGGTCAGTTTGTGTTTGTCTTCAACCCTGAGGACAACACCGTGGACAATGTTCCTGTTGTGGCGAGTAGCACGATCGATGGACTCGACGTGATTCAAAAAGGAGTGCAACCAGGCGATCAAGTCGTCACTGATGGACAGGCGAACCTCGTTGATGGCAGTCAAGTTCGAGTTAAGACCGCTTCAGAGCAGGGCAACGGCGGTAACGGAACTTCACCGGGTGGTGATATGAGCGGCAACAATTCTCAGCCTAACCGCAAGAATGCAAAGCCTGCCTCCGGGAATGTTTCAAATGCGGGAAATACACCTCGATCGGGCAGCCCGTCCAAACCAGGCAATGGGTCGCAGCGTGCAGGAGATAACTAATTTATGAATCTCTCGCAACTGTTTATTCGCCGCCCGATCATGACGACGCTCGTGATGGCGGGAATCTTGATCTTCGGCATTATGAGCTACCGCTTGTTGCCAATCAGTGACTTGCCAAGCGTGGATTATCCTACGATTCAAATCACGGCAGCTCGCCCCGGAGCCAGTCCTGAAACGATGGCGGCATCGGTGGCTCGTCCGCTAGAAAAGCAGTTTTCCAGCATTGCTGGAGTAGATACGCTCAACTCAACCAGTACCCTTGGCTCGACGCAAATCACGCTGCAATTTGACCTCAGCCGCAACATTGATGACGCAGCGCAAGATGTTGAAGCAGCGATTTCATCGTCATCAGGTCAAATTCCGAATGATCTGCCGAATCCGCCGACCTACAGCAAAGTCAATCCAGCAGATCAGCCAATTTTATATTTGTATCTCAAGTCTCCAACGCTGCCCTTGTCAGAAGTAGATAATTACGCTGAGACGTATATGGCGCAAAAGCTGTCTACGATTAGCGGTGTGGCACAGGTGCAAGTGTATGGATCACAAAAATATGCGGCTCGGATTCAGCTTGATCCGCAGCAGCTAGCCACTCGGAAACTCGGACTTGATCAAGTACAAACAGCCATTCAGCAAGGTAACGTAAACCTGCCAACAGGTAGCCTTTCGGGTGCAAATAAAAGCTATACCGTGCAAACAAACGGACAGCTTGAAGATGCAGCCGCTTATAAATCGCTGATCGTTGCTTACAGAGATGGCGCTCCTATTTATCTACAACAACTCGGTCGCATTATCGATAGCGTTGAAGACCCGACTATTGCAAGTTGGTATAACGACGATCGTGCGATTATTCTCAGCGTTCAACGGCAACCAGGAACCAACACCGTACAAGTAGTTGATACGATTAAGAACCTATTACCCAAGCTAGGAGATCAAATCCCAAAATCGGTTGAGGTCGGTATTCTTTATGATGCGTCTCAAGCGATTCGAGACTCTGTGAATGATGTGCGATTTACGCTGATGCTGACGATCGCGCTTGTTGTCTTAGTCATTTTCTTATTTCTACGCAACCTGTCTGCAACCGTTATTCCCAGTTTGGCGCTACCCGTTTCGCTGATCGGCACCTTTGCCGTGATGCAGCAGCTTCAGTTCTCACTGGACAATCTATCGCTGATGGCGCTGACGCTTTCAGTCGGATTTGTGGTCGATGATGCGATCGTGATGCTCGAAAATATTGTGCGGCACCTAGAAATGGGTGAACGCCCCCTTGAAGCCGCGCTGAATGGCTCACGCGAGATCAGTTTTACGATTCTATCCATGACGTTTTCGCTGGTTGCCGTCTTTATCCCCATGCTCTTCATGAGCGGATTATTAGGGCGACTATTCCATGAATTTGCGGTGACGATCGCGGTTTCAATTTTGGTGTCTGGTTTCGTTTCGTTGACGCTCACACCGATGTTATGTAGTCGATTTTTGCGTCCGATCGATCACTCGCGTCAAAGTCGGCTCTATCGTGCGTCTGAACGAGTCTTTGATTGGTTTCTGGCGCAGTATGAGTGGAGCTTGAAAAAAGCCTTAAAATTTCATCGCACCACCATGATTTTGTCCGTTGCGATGTTCTTTGTCACGATCGCCTTATTACTTGTGGTTCCAAAAGGGTTTATTCCGAGTGAAGATACTGGCAGAATCACGGGCGTGACCCAAGCCGCGCAAGATGCTTCATTTGATGCCTTGGTAAGACATCAGCAAGAAGTGGTGAATGTGATTCGTCAAGATTCAAACGTGGATGCTGTCAACTCAAATATTGGGGGCGGTGCGAGTGCAACGGGCAGTGGGGGTGGAACGTCAGGTAATACAGGCAGCTTGTTTATTCGGCTCAAGCCACGGGATCAGCGTCATTTAACAGCCGATGAGGTTGTGCAGGCTCTACGCCCGAAGCTAGCTGCGATTCCGGGCATCCAGGTATTTCTGCAAAATCCGCCTGCGATTCCGATCGGGACTCAGCAATCCACAGGTCTCTATCAACTGGGGCTGCAAAGCACCGATGTTCAACCCTTGCATCAATATGTGCCGCAGCTTGTGGACAAAATGAAGACCTTGCCGCAAATCCAGGATGTCAACAGCGATTTACAAACTACATCACAAGTGAGGCTGAACATCGATCGAGATAAAGCTTCGGCGTTGGGCATTACCGCTCAACAGATTGAAAACACGCTCAGAAATGCTTATGGAGGATATCAAGTCTCGACAATCTATGCAGCAAGCAATCAGTATCAGGTGATTCTAGAACTCGAACCGCAGTACCAACAAGAGCCAAATGCACTGTTGCAGCTTTATGTGAATGCGAATGGCAGTTCGGGTACATCTGCAAGCAATTCGGGCGGAACGACCAATAACACGAGCAACAATGGCACGACTGCAACAGGAGCTACGACTACGAACAGTTCTAGCGTTCAGGAAGTTCCCCTCAGCACGTTTGCCACGATTTCTACTGGCGTTGCGCCGCTGATGATAAATCATGTGGGTCGTATGAGTGCGGCAACTATTTCCTATAATCTTACGCCTGGTGCGTCGTTAGGCGAGGCAAATCAGGAAATTGAGAATCTGATTCAAAGTGTCATTCCAATTAGCGTTACAACGAGCTTTCAAGGCGCAAGCCAAGTGTTTCAGAATTCATTAACTGATCTGTTACTATTGCTGTTAATTGCAATTCTCGTCATTTATCTGATTCTGGGTATTTTATACGAGGATTTCATCCATCCGATTACGATTCTTTCAGGGCTTCCTTCAGCAGGATTTGGTGCATTGTTAACCCTGCTGATCTTTCATGTTGAACTTAACGTCTACTCGTTTATTGGCATTATGCTGCTGGTCGGCATTGTGAAGAAAAACGGCATCATGATGGTGGACTTTGCGATCGAATCACAGCGCGACGAAGCCAAAAAGCCATCTGAGGCGATTTATCAAGCGTGTTTGGTGCGATTCCGTCCGATTATGATGACCACAATGGCGGCATTGATGGGCACGTTGCCGATCGCGATCGGATTCGGTGCGGGTTCTGAGTCTCGTCGTCCGTTAGGAATTGCCGTAGTGGGCGGTCTAATTTTCTCGCAAATCTTGACGCTGTACATAACACCTGTCTTCTATATCTACATGGAGGCATGGCGCAAGAAGATTACTCACACGAAGTTTGCTCGTGTTCTCTCACTAGGCGGGAGTCGATCGTAGTTTCACCTCAGCCTGAACGTTTTTTTAGAACCGCAACCTTTCTGGGAGAATGCCCTTCATGAACCTTTCAGAACCTTTTATTCGCCGTCCGGTGATGACAACCTTAGTCATGCTGGGCATCGTGATCTTTGGTTTCATGAGCTACGTCCTGTTGCCGATTAGTGCGCTTCCCAACGTAGACTATCCGTTTATCAATGTGTCTGCGAGTCTGCCGGGGGCAACGCCAGAAACCATGGCATCCTCGGTTGCAGCACCCTTAGAGCGGCAGTTTACAGAGATTGCGGGACTGAATTCATTTAACTCGACGAGTTCTACGGGTAGCACGAATATCTCCTTGCAGTTCGACTTTAGCCGCAAGGTGACGGATGCTGCCAAAGATGTGCAAGCCGCGATTTCAGCCGCTGCTGGGCAGTTACCTGCTGGAATGCCGCGTCCACCAAGCTACCGCAAGGTCAATCCCTCCGTCTCTCCGATTTTGTTTCTGTATCTCTATTCAAAAACGCTCCCGATCGCCGCCGTTGATGAAGCGGCTGAAATCACGATCGCTGAACCGATTTCGATGATCAATGGGGTGGCGCAGGTCTCGGTATATGGTCAGAAGCAATATGCAGTTCGCATCCAGTTTGATCCCAGTGAATTGGCAACGCGAGGCATGGGGATAAATCAAGTTAAAACAGCAGTTCAGCAAGGAAATGTTGAGCTACCAACCGGAAGTTTGTCGGGTCCTGATAAAAGCTATCTGATTCAAGCAAATGGGCAACTCACCGACGCAGCAGGATATCGATCGCTGATTGTTGCCTATAAAAATGGGGCAGCCGTTCGGTTAGGAGACGTGGCAAACGTAACCGATGATGTGCAAAACAACAAAGTTACCAATCGCTTTTATGACAAAAACATTGCTAATCAACCGTCGATCGTCTTAGCGGTGCAGCCACAGCCAGGAGCTAACACCGTCAACATTGTTGATGAAATTAAGCAACTCATGCCGACCTTGAAATCGCAAGTTCCCACCGCGATCGAGCTGGGCATTTTATATGATCGGTCTCAATCGATCCGGGCTTCTGTCAACGATGTCAAGTTTACGCTGGTGCTGTCGATCGCCCTGGTCATTCTCGTAATCTTTGTGTTTTTGCGAAATCTACCTGCAACCATTATTCCCAGCTTGGCGCTCCCGATCTCGATCGTGGGTACGTTTGCTGCCATGTATCTATTGGGCTACTCGCTCGATAACTTATCGCTGATGGCGTTAACGCTCTCAGTCGGATTTGTGGTCGATGACGCGATCGTGGTGCTAGAAAACATTGTGCGACATCAAGAAATGGGTGAAGCACCCCACGAAGCCGCGTTGAATGGCTCACGAGAAATCGGTTTTACCATTTTATCCATGACACTATCGTTGGTAGCCGTATTCATTCCGATTATGTTTATGGGTGGCTTAATCGGTCGGCTGTTCCACGAGTTTGCGATTACGATCAGCATCGCAATTTTGGTCTCAGGGTTCGTTTCATTAAGCCTAACGCCCATGTTATGCAGTCGGTTTTTAAAAACACAGCATAGTCATCAACAAAATCGTCTTTATCGCCTTTCAGACCGTGCCTTTAGTGCGGTGTTAAGCGCTTATGAGTGGACGCTTAAGCCCGTGTTAAAATTTCGATTCTTGACGTTGATTGCGTTTGTAATCATCCTAGTGATGACCGTTTATTTGTTTACCCTGGTTCCGAAAGGCTTCATTCCCACTGAAGACACGGGACAATTGATGGGCAATACAAAAGCGGCTCAAGATATCTCATTTAAAGATATGCTGCAACACCAACAAGCGATCGTCGATATCATCCGCCAAGATCCCAACATTGATGCAGTCAACTCGACGGTGGGCGCGAGTGGTCCTAACGCATCTGCCAACAGTGGGCGCATCACGATTCGACTAAAGCCACGGGGACAGCGCAAACTCGGTGCAGACGAGATTATTCAAGAACTCACACCCAAACTGCGGCGAGTTCCGGGTATTCAAGCCTTTTTGAGAGCGCCTGCGTCCATCCCGATCGGGGGACAGCAAACCAATTCTACCTATCAGTTCACCTTACAAAGCCTAGATTTACAAGCACTGCGGCAGTCTATTCCGCTTCTGCTTGCCAAAGTTAAAACAATTCCTGGGTTACGCGGTGTCGATACCGATTTGCAACTCAGCACCCCGCAAGTGGAAGTGCAAGTCGATCACGACAAAGCAGCAACCTTTGGGATCACCGCTCAACAAGTTGGCAGCACTCTTGGCGCAGCGTATGGATCTGGGCAGATTTCAACCATTTACACGTCCAACAATCAGTTCTATGTGATTTCAGAACTAAAGCCAGAATTTCAAACCGATCCAAGTGCGCTGTCGATGCTGTATATCCAATCCAGCAAAGGACAAACGATTCCGCTAAGTGCTGTGGCGACAATTACCCAAAGTGTGAGTCCGTTGACGGTTAACCACTTGTCAGGGCTGCCTTCGGCGACGATCTCGTTTGATACCCTTCCCGGTGTCTCGCTCAGTCAAGCGACCGCAGCCATTCAAAAAGTAGCACAGGACGTGTTGCCATCAACGGTGACAGCCAGCTTTCAAGGCTCAACTCAGGTGTTTCAACAGTCCTTTAATGATTTAGGTGGGCTGTTGTTAGTGTCGATCGTGGTGATCTATTTAATTCTCGGCATTCTCTATGAAGACTTCATTCATCCGCTCACCATTCTTTCCGGGCTTCCCTCAGCAGGATTTGGGGCACTATTGACGCTGCTGATCTTTCAAGTTGAGCTAAATCTCTATTCGTTTATCGGCATTATTTTGTTGGTGGGCATCGTGAAGAAAAATGGCATCATGCTAGTGGACTTTGCGATCGAGAAACAGCGCAATGAAGGTAAACTCCCCTACGATGCAATTTACGAAGCGTGTGTGGTGCGATTTCGTCCGATTATGATGACGACGATGGCAGCCCTCGTCGGGACACTACCGATCGCCTTTGGGGTTGGGGCTGGTTCAGAATCGCGCCGTCCGTTGGGAATTGCGATCGTGGGTGGATTGCTGTTTTCGCAGGTGTTGACGCTGTATCTCACGCCTGTGTTTTATACCTATCTGGAGGCGTTGCGCAAACGGCTTGGGCATCCGCAGCTAAAGCTACCTCGATTCTTCTACCGTCCAAAAGCTAAACCTTCGCGCGGAAATTAAGTTCGCCTATGGGGTGGGATCGAATTCAACGTTTATACATCACGCGATGTGCAACTTTTCCAAACGCTTAAAGATATCGCCCTCACCCTAGCCCTCTCCCCAAGGAGAGGGAACCGGACAATCTCTGAAAGTCCTTCTCCCTGGGGAGAAGGGTTGGGATGAGGGCAAGTTAGTTGCACATTGCGTGAAATCAGTGGATTTCGGAATCTTTAACCTTTACGTCGTGAAAGCGATGTTTTTGGCGGTGGCTAAAGTCAAGCTAGTGCAGCGTCACGTCTTAATTTTAGGGTTGCCCCTCTTGAAAAAGCTTACTGAATAAAGATTTCAGAGCTTGCGAACCCCAATTCTTAGTTGTGACGCTGCACTAGCCACTTATCCTTTGCCCGTGGGTGCATCCCAGTCTTGTAAGTCTCAACTCGAGAACGCGTCTTGAAACCCCGTTTCCTTGAGGGCTAAAAATCTGAGTAATAGTACTTATTGCAAAAGTGGGATGCACCCTTTGCCCGTGCTGTCCAAATGACATCGTAGCGCTCACCAGAAGCAACATTGATTATGTCCTTCTCAATTTGGGCGGCGGCAGGTACAGGATTGCCGTCCGTCTCAATGATCTTGAACGGACCTCCATGAATGTGCATGGGGTGGATAAAGGCAGTATTTGAACCGATGAAGCGGAAGCGGAGTTTCTGCCCAGCCTTTGCAGCGATCGTTTCAGTCGAGGGGTAAGCTTTGCCATTAATGGTGAAGAAGTTGGGCAGCAGTCCTTCCATTGGCATGGCTGGGAAGGTGTAGCCCTGCTTGACCGTTCACTCTTGAAGCTGCACCACAACATCTTGATCGTAGACAAGTTGGTTGGTTT
>JBBRMC010000129.1:0-8161 GCA_038231055.1 Leptolyngbyales cyanobacterium | reverse complement strand
GCTCTAAAGAAGAGGGGCTAGCCGCTTGGGACTATCTGAAAAAGCGCCTCAAAGAACTCAAACTCGACAAACCCACGATCGAGCGCCCAACTTGCATCTTTCGCACAAAAGCGAACTGTTTGCGCGTGTGTGATCAAGGTCCGATTATGGTGGTTTACCCTGATGGAGTTTGGTATCGAGCCACCACCCCAGAAGTGATCGATCGCATCATTCAAGAACACTTAATTGGCAATCGAATAGTACAAGATTATGCGTTCTTGACTCATCCGCTTCCAACTCCTGCTAATTCTGAGAGCGATCGTGCTCATCAGTTATATTCCGTATCAAACCTGGAGGCAGATTCCACTAAAGTCAATCAAACTAAACCTATCGAGAATCATCAAGAGACGACCCGTTAAACCCAATAGTTTCAATAGCTCAACGCATCCTTTCAACAGTTTCCGTTTTCTTTCTGCATCGATCCTCAATGATGAGAAAAAAGTGCTGCTGACTCAAATTGAGATCAGACGATTGGCTGAATAATGTTAAATTCACTAAGCAGTCGTATATAATGACACGAGAAACAAGGGGCAATTACTCTATGCACTAGTCAACGATTAGAAATACTTAACTTAATCGATGACTACTTCGAGATTTTTCACCAGGAAAACAGGCTGCGACCAGATTTCCGTTAACTTAAGCGGTCAGTTCTGTAAAATATGGCAGATGATAGAACTCAATTTCTACCAGTTTCTTACCATTAATCCCGATCAAGGCAGAGCGAGTGTCACAGCATGAAGGAAACTAGCGCAGGGAATCACAGACGATTGCTGTTGATCGATGATGACCCCAACTTGATTTTGTTAGTCAAAGACTATCTAGAATTTCGTGGCTATGAAGTCATCACTGCCGAAAATGGGCGTGAGGCTCTAGAGGTGTTAGAACAAGAAACGCCAGACATGATCATCTGTGATGTCATGATGCCCGAAATGGACGGCTATTCACTCGTGAGCGCCATTCGCCAAGACCCCAAAACTAGTTGGATTCCAGTGCTGTTTCTCTCTGCTAAAGGGCAGAGCCAAGACCGCGTTAAAGGACTCAATATTGGCGCAGATGTTTACATGGTTAAGCCGTTTGAGCCAGAAGAGCTAGTGGCTCAGGTTGAGTCTTCTCTTAAGCAAGCTTCACGGTTAATCCAGCACAAAGATTCTAAAGGGGGAGATAGCTCACCCAAAATTCAAGTGCCGTTTGATGTTGAGTTGACCCCCACTGAGCTGCGAGTGGTGCAATTTGTGGCGCGAGGCATGGCAAACCGAGAGATCGCTGAAGAGCTAAACGTTAGTCAGCGCACGATCGAGAGTCACGTCAGCAATATGCTCGGCAAAACAGGGCTACACAATCGCACTGAGTTGGCGCGGTGGGCGATCGAAAATAGCATGGCTTAGTCGTTTAGTAGACAGTCTGTTTAGGCTGTCTCTATTCCTCAGATCGCGCCCAGTGCTAGCAGCATCCCTTTCTGTGCCTCTGTCAAACCTGTTGCCTTTGCAATCATGGCTTTTTGTAGAGGCGAGGGCAGCGTCTTGAGATGAGTTCTAGATTAAGCTCTCAACCCTGAATCGTCCCATCTTGACTACTGCTCAAGAGAACCTCACTTAAGGCGTTTTGGGTTGGGACGATCGCCCCGTCTTCTGAGACACTTGCTGAATCTGGTTGGTGAAATAGTCGGTTCGGTAGTTGAGTTGTTTGGCGACTGCTAACCCTTGATTAAACGCTGTCAACGCTTGGGGATAGGCATTGCGCGCAAGATAAATCTGCCCGATCTGATCATAGGCTTCCATCAATCCATAAGTGTCATAGGTCTGCTGCTGCACCCCGGCAAGATATTCATAAACCTGCAAGGCGGCATCTAGGCGATCGTGCGATCGATACAGCACCCCTAACTTTCGTAACGCATCGCTGGCATAGGCGAGTTGAAAGACAGGTTGTGCCAGCTTAAAAGCTTCCTGATAGGTTTGCTCGGCTAGATTCACCTGCCCACTGGCTGCATAGTTGTCAGCGATTCTAATTCTAAGGGCAGGGATCAACTCAGGCTGAGAATTCTTTTGATACAGATCCGCAAGTTGCTGCTGATATTGAATGGCTTGAGCAGGCTGCTTGGCTTGTTCATAAACATAAGCCAGTTGAGTCAAATAGAGAGTTTGACTGGCTTGATCGCTCTTTGCCTGAGCCAGCTTAAGCAGTTCTGTATAAACCGCAGCAGCATTGGGATAGTCAAACCAACTGAGATGCAGTTGCCCGATCGTATTCAAAACGCTCACTTCCTCGGCAGCATCTTTGCGCTGACGGGCTTCTGACAATAATTGTTCATAAACAGCGACGGCGAGTCCCGGCGATCGCACTAGCTGATACGCCATTCCCAACGCCTGCATGATCTGAGGACGCTCCGACAGGTTCATTTTATTGGTCGTTGGGTTCTGCACCTGTTTTTGAATGGTTTGAAGTCGTCTTGTGATGACATTCACTTCAACAGACTGGTTTTGCTTCCAGGCGCTATCGCCCACTCTGCCAAGGGCAGTAACTTCGTTTAAGAAGCCTAACGCGCGACGTAAGCGTAATTCTCGGTTCCAAATCTCAAAAGCGCCAGGAATGTCGCCCGATCGATACTTCACGATCGCTTGGGCGTTAAGGTCATCGAGGGCAGCACCCAATGTCTGACGCTCCGATTCGCTTAAAGGACGCTGCAAGCCCCTGGGCAAGAGTGGATCAGGTGCCGTCAACTCTAGAGGGCTAGGCGGAAACTTATCGGGTTGAGACGGTTTCTTTAGAGGTTGAGTCTGACCCGCAGGAGCCATCTGGGGTGTCGGCGAAGTTGCCGCCTGTCCAGGAAGCGTCCCGATTAGGCAGATAAAGACGATCGTTTCTAAACAGCGCTGGCGCAGAGGGTTGGCAGTCATGAAATAAATGTTAGTTAAAAATCCCTAATGGGTTGAGTGACTCAATTAAACCTAGAAGGTTTCAGGGTTTAAACAAACACCTGCCTTTAAGGACTGACAAGCTTCTTCAAAACTCTACATTCCCATGACATAATGAGATGCTATTTGGCAAGTCATTAAGATTAGCCATTAGGCTTAATATTCTACCGAATTAGAAACACTGATTCAGGAAAAACCGTTGAGCTTTTAACCTATAGGTTTGTCAACATCATTAGTAAGATCTGAGTGAGGGTAATGTGAGGGTTTTGATTGTCGGCGATGGGGGTCGTGAACATTCCTTGGCTTGGAAGTTGTTGCAGTCACCACAAGTTCAGCAGGTGGTGTGTGTTCCGGGCAATGGAGGAACCGCCACCCTCGATCGCTGTAGTAATTTAGCACTGTCTCTAACCGATTTTGAAGGCATCGCGCGGTTTGCCTTGGTGAACAATATCTCCCTGGTAGTAGTTGGTCCCGAAGTGCCTCTTTCTCAGGGGATCACAGACTTTCTGACTCAGCAGAAGCTAGTGGTGTTTGGTCCGACTCGTGAGGGTGCTCAGATTGAATCAAGCAAGGCATGGGCAAAAGCGCTGATGCAGGAAGCCAACATTCCGGCGGCTCAGGCAGAGGTTTTTACGGATGCGGAGGCAGCTAAGGTCTATGTTCGCCAGCAGGGTGCCCCGATCGTGATCAAAGCAGACGGACTCGCCGCCGGAAAAGGCGTTACCGTTGCCCCAACGTTAGAAGCCGCCGAAGCCGCGATCGATGATTGCTTTAAGGGGCAATTTGGCTCTGCTGGATATCGGATCGTCGTTGAAGAATGCTTAATGGGGCAAGAAGTCTCGATTTTGGCAGTCACCGATGGATTGACGATTCGCCCTCTGCTGCCTGCCCAAGATCATAAACGCATTGGGGACGGTGACACTGGGGAAAACACGGGCGGAATGGGAGCCTATGCTCCGGCTCCGATCGTCACTCCCGCTCTGATGGCACGCATTCAAACCGAGATTTTAGACCCAACGATTGCTACCCTGCGCGATCGCAAAATTGATTATCGGGGCGTTCTCTACGCAGGTTTGATGATCACGCCCGAAGGCGACCCCAAAGTTATTGAGTTTAACTGTCGGTTTGGCGATCCTGAGACTCAAGCAGTGCTGCCCCTGCTCGAAACGCCGTTAGAAAAACTTCTGCTTGCCTGCACTCAACAGAAGCTAGAGCAGTTTCCCCCCCTTGAGTGGAAGTCTGGAGCCGCTGCCTGTGTGGTGATGGCTTCAGGGGGCTATCCGGGCAGCTTTAAGAAAGGTCTGCCGATTACGGGCATTGAGCAAGCTGAGATGACAGGAGCGGTAGTTTTTCATGCCGGGACTCAACGCAGACAGCAAATCCTGGTCACAGATGGGGGACGGGTGTTGGGAGTCACTGCCGTTGGCGAGGATTTTGAGCAAGCGATCGCTCAGGCTTATGGCGCGATCGAGTCCATTCAATTTGAGGGAATGCATTACCGTCGGGACATCGGCTACCGAGTTAGAACCGTTAGCTCGACTCAAAATTGACTTATATTAGGAGCAGAAAACATAAGCGTTCACGCCCTTCTTCAGCTTGAAAAGGCAGGCTTGATTGTCTGACATCAGACAACTGTCTAGAAAGGTGTGAAACGGCAGACACGCTCTAGTCCCTCATCTCTGGTCTTGACCTTGGATTCCTTCTTCAAACCTGTTCGAGAAGTTTTGGTGCGCTGGTGGTCGGAGTTTACCCTCCAGACCAAGCTGATGGCGGCTGCAACGTTGGTCGTGTCGCTGATTATGAGTGGTCTTACCTTTTGGGCAGTTAACACCATTCAGCAAGATGCGCGGGTCAACGATACGCGGTTTGGTAGTGATTTAGGGCTGTTGCTAGCGGCAAACGTGGCTCCGCTCGTTGGAGAAGACAATCGCACTGAGCTAGCGCGTTTTTCTCACCGCTTTTATGGCAGCACGTCTAGCGTGCGCTATATGATATACGCCGATACCGATGGCGAAATTTTCTTCGGGATTCCCTTCTCAGATTCCGAAGTGCAAAATTCGCTCACGATTCGCCGCCGCATCCAGCTTCCCGAAAATTTTGCGGAGACTTCAGATCTGCCGATGGTGCGTCAGCACTTAACCCCCGATGGTGAAGTGACGGATGTGTTTGTGCCGTTGGTCTATGAAGGAAAATATCTGGGGGTGTTGGCGATCGGCACCAATCCTAACCCAACCGTGGCTGCTTCATCTCACCTGACACGAGATGTGACGGTAGCGGTGTTTGTCTCGATTTGGGTGATGGTGATTTTAGGTGCGGTGTTTAACGCCCTGCAAATCACAAAGCCGATTAAAGAACTGGTGGTGGGTGTCAAAAACATTGCCAAGGGCAACTTTCAGCAGCGGGTCGATTTGCCCGTAGGGGGCGGCGTTGAGTTGAGCGAACTGATTGCCAGCTTTAACGAGATGGCAGAAAAATTAGAACGCTACGAAGAACAAAATATTGAAGAACTGACCGCAGAAAAAGCGAAATTAGAGACGCTGGTCGCGACGATCGCCGATGGTGCCGTTTTGCTGGATACCAGCTTGCAAGTCGTGTTGGTGAATCCGACGGCTCGACGCATTTTTGGCTGGGAAGGTAAGCCCATTGAAGGTACGAATGCCTTATATTGTTTCCCGGTTCCCGTTCAGGTCGAGTTAACGCGTCCGCTCCATCAGATTGCGCGGGGCGAATTGCGTGAGGAAGCCGAATTCCGCATTACGCTGACCGAACCTGTCAACCGGACGTTAAGAATTTTGTTAAACACCGTTCTGGATGCTTCTAAAGAAAATGTCAAGGGTGTAGCGGTGACGGTGCAAGATGTGACTCGTGAAGCGGAGCTAAACGAAGCGAAAAGTCAGTTTATTAGCAATGTGTCTCACGAGTTGAGAACGCCGCTGTTTAACATCAAGTCGTTTATCGAAACGCTCTATGAATATGGCGAAGACTTGACCGAGGTAGAACGGCAAGAGTTTTTAGAAACGGCAAATCGAGAGACCGATCGCTTGACTCGTCTCGTCAATGATGTGTTAGATCTGTCGCGTTTAGAGTCGTGCAAAATCTACAATCTAGAAGCCGTCGATTTAGCACAGCCGATTGAGCAAATTCTCCGCACTTATCAACTCAATGCTAGAGACAAAGGCATCGAGTTGCTGCAAGAAGTAGAGGACGATCTGCCTCCAGTTTTAGGACATTATGATTTGCTCTTGCAGGTGTTTGCAAATCTGGTGGGCAATGCCCTCAAGTTTACCGAAGCGGGTGGCAAGGTGATGATTCGTGCTCATTTACAGGCTTCTGAAGTCGTGCGAATCGAGATTGCTGATACAGGTATTGGCATTGATCAGGAAGACCAAAATGCGATTTTTGAGCGATTTTTCCGAGTCGAAAATCGCGTTCACACCCTAGAAGGAACGGGTCTAGGACTCTCGATCGTCCGCAATATTATTCAACGTCACCGCAGCCGAGTCTGTCTCGTAAGCGAGGTTGGAGTCGGAACGACGTTCTGGTTTGATCTCGCAGTTTATCAGGATGAAGTGGCAGCGATCGAAGCCCTAAAGCTAGCCGAAGAATCTCACACGCTGGAAGCGATCGTTGTCTCTGAACCGAGTGCTGTCACCGCAGGTCTGTAAGACGTAAGTGCTGGAGTCGGACGTTGCCCATCTCTCGCCGTAGAAAACGCTCGGTTACAACAAATAATCTCTATACGATCAGGTGCATGGGCATTGTTGCGCTGCAATCATTTAATACCAAATTTCTTGTAAAGCATTTTTCTCAATACATCACTACCACGATTCACAAACTCTTCCTCTGACTCAGTTTCTATCGGAACACCAATTTTTTCGCTAAACTCAGATAGAAACGTGCCGTCTTTGACTAAGTTCGATACCTCTTGAGAAAATTTCTGTTTCTCATCATCACCCACCGCAATTGGAGACAAGATTCCTCCAATCGTTGCCACAAGTGAAGTTTGGATGTTAGTTAGCGTTACACTGGATGCCATCAGAGCTTGATTGGGAAATTCCTGAGCCTCATCCATAAAGTCCTTAAAATTGTTCACTTTTCCCTTCCCCTTTGCTATCCTTCCACTGTCTGTAAAAACCACGTAGCAAATCTTGAAACGAACTGACTATTGAGTCAATAATCTGATGCTTCGTTTTCTCGTCTAGCCTACTCCACAGCTTCCAAATCCACTGGAATAGTCCCACCAATAAATCCACAATCATCCTTGATACCTTAGCTGAGAATTTTGCAGTCTACTGAGGATATTATTCAACCCCATTACAGAATACCCAGTCTAATATCAGTCATCTCTTAGATGCTCTTAAAGTATTGTCCTCACTCGAAATCTTTACTGGTAGTACCCTTTCATAAAGGACAGAAAAAACAGCTTGAAACTAGCCGACTACTGCTGCAAAGCCTTCAACTATGTCCAATCATTCTTTATCCTATATGGAAGGGCATTTCCTTTGCTAATTCAAGGGCTGCGATCGCCTGTTCACGACTGACACTAGGAAAATGGTCTAGAAACACCTCCAATGAGTCACCCGCTTCAAGATAATCAAGTAGGGTTATCATCGGAACGCGCGTTCCCACGAAAACAGGGTTCCTCCCAGAATGTCGGAGTCGCTATGAATCACACGAGAGGTTGATGCCATAACAAGTTCAGCCAACTAGCTGCCAGCTTTTACAGCAATTCTAAACTATTGCTGGTGCAGTCCAGGTTTGTAAGCCTTGCAGAACTCGATCGGTGGTGGCAGTCCAGCCAATGATGCCGCCTTGAGCGCGTACCATCTTCAAGGTTGCTTGCTTAAATTCTGGAAAGTAGCTCTCGGTCGCATCTTCGACTAAAAGACACTCATAGCCGCGATCGTTGGCTTCTCGCATGGTTGTTTGCACACAGACTTCGGTCGTTACTCCGGTGATCAGCAGGTGAGTCACGTTACGCTCTTTTAACAACGGTTCTAAGTTGGTGTTGTAGAACGCGCCTTTGCCAGGTTTAGGAATCACGATCTCACCGGGAAGAGGAGCCAATTCGGGGATGATGCCGTTCCCCAGTTCGCCCAAGACGAGAATGCGTCCCATTGGTGCAGCATCTCCGATCGTCAATGTCCCCTCACCCCGTTTGAGCTTTGAGACGGGACAGTCTGACAAATCGGGTTGATGTCCTTCAGTCG
>JBBRMC010000128.1:0-8184 GCA_038231055.1 Leptolyngbyales cyanobacterium | reverse complement strand
AGGCTAGGGAGAGTTAGTTCTACCCATGTGCTAATTTTGTCAAAAATTACTCGTGTTAAAATGTCCCAAACCTTCTCCAGTAGGCACCTGTACTTATGCAGTCTCAAACTAAATTAGTATCACTTGCTACGGAACCTGCGAAGCTTTGTCTGTTTGATCCAGGACTTCAACGAAATGATGGCACACCGAGTAGTAACCTCGGTGATTTGATTATTCAAGAAGCCGTTGAGCGAGAGTTAACCGGGATTTTTGGGAGAAGCGAGATTCTGCACCTTTCAACCCATACCTTTCCTGAGCCTGAGCATATTAACGCGGCTAGGAAGTGTCGCTTGTCCTTTGTTGGTGGCACCAACCTCCTGAGTTCAGAGATGGATCGCGATCGCCAATGGCAGTTTTCGTTAAAGCGTCAAATCAGGCTCAAAGGTTCCGTTTTATTGGGTGTTGGGTGGCGGAAATATCAAGGTATCCCTAACCTTAAAACCAGTCTATTCTTAAAGCTCCTGTTGTCTCGAACCCTGCTTCATTCGGTAAGAGATAGCTATACCAAAGCGCAACTCCAAGGAGCCGGAATTCGCAATGTGTTGAATACTGGATGCCCTACCATGTGGACGTTAGCAGACATTCCATCTAAGGACATTCCAACGCACAAGGCTGAGAATGCGCTAGTGATGCTGACTGACTATGACCCCAATCCTGATCTCGATCGCAAGCTGTTAAAGCTAATTTGTTCTAAGTACAATAAGGTTTTTGTTTGGCTACAAGGCAAAGGAGATGGCGCGTATCTATCAACTTTAGTGCCTGAGTTGAGCGGTTCGCTCTCTGCGATCGAGCATTCCTATGATGCCTTTAAGCAGTTTCTCGCATCAGGAATTTCATTTGACTACATTGGTACACGACTGCACGGCGGTGTGAAATGCTTACTCAATCATCATCGATCTCTAGTCATTGTCATCGATAACCGAGCTGCCGAAATTGCTAAAGATACCAATTTGCCTACGGCTGATCGTGACGACTTTGACCTGATCACGCGCTGGATCGATACACCCATTCCTACCCAAATCACCCTCAATCTAGATGCGATCGAACAATGGCGATCGCAGTTTCAACAATATAAAGTCTGATGCCCCTTAAGAGAGCGTTAGAGAAGCTCCTCTAAAGGGCTGTAGGTCAATGTTCATCTAACATAGAAGTCTTAAATTCGTAGTGACCATCACAGTATTTTATGATTGTTCTGCTCATAGTATCCGGTATACGCTAGTGAGTCCGCAGATTTTTTAGTCTGGGCTAACGGCAGCAGAAAGGAGTCAGAAATGGATGACCTCAAGGTTGTGGTGATTGGATCGGGGATGGGCGGTTTGGCAACGGGAATTGCCCTGCGTCAAGTGGGCTATCAGGTCGAAATCTACGATCGAGTCAGCGAGTTGCGACCTGCCGGAGCTGGGATTTCTCTCTGGTCGAATGGGGTTAAAGTGCTCAACCGTCTAGGGTTAGGCAAAGCGATCGCCCAAATCGGCGGACGGATGGAGCAGATGCAATATTACAGCCACACCGGAGAGCTTTTGACCAATGTGAGTCTGGCTCCTCTGGTGCAAAAAGTCGGACAGCGTCCTTATCCAGTAGCTCGAACTAATCTACAGACGATGCTTCTAGACGAGTTTGGGGCTGATAAAGTACACCTCAACTGCAAATGTGTGGGGATCGAGCAAACTCCAGATGGAGTCACGGCTCAATTTGAAGATGGACGCATCGCAACGGGCGATATTCTCATCGGAGCCGACGGCACTCACTCGATCGTGCGTCAACACGTTTTAGGGCACGCCACCGATCGTCACTATGTAGGGTATGTCAACTGGAACGGACTCGTGCCCATCAGTGCGGATCTAGCCCCCGCCGATAGCTGGGTGATCTATGTCGGCGAACACAAACGCGTCTCAATGATGCCCGTAGGAGAGGGACGGTTTTATTTCTTTTTTGATGTGCCGCTTCCTAAGGGAACTGTGAGCACTCCAAGGGGTTATCGAGAAGAATTGACGAGTTTTTTTAAGGGCTGGGCTGACCCTGTGCAAACGCTAATCGAGCGACTTGATCCCTTGCAGACTAATCGAGTTGAGATTCACGATGTTGAGCCTTTAGAACGGTTTGTCAACGGTCGAGTGGCACTGCTGGGCGATGCGGCTCACAGCACGGCTCCTGATTTGGGGCAGGGAGGCTGTCAAGCGATCGAAGATGCCGAAGTTTTAACGCGATATCTAAGTTCGACCACGATCGGGGTTGAAGATGCTTTACGACGCTATGAGTCAGAACGGCTGGGACGAACGGCGGATATTGTGCTGAAGGCGAGAAAGCGATCGCACATGACCCACGGGAAAGATCCTGAGAAAACGCAGCAGTGGTATGAGCAACTCAAACAGAGTGATGGAAGCGATATTATCAATGCGATTTCTAATACAATCCTAGCGGGTCCCTTGCATTAGACAGATGGGCAAACTCACCACTCATGTTTTAGATACTGCACACGGGTGTCCGGCGGCTGGCTTAACGATCGAGCTGTTTGCAATCGATTCTCCATCGCAAAAAACATTGCTAAAAACGACGGTTACGAATGCTGATGGACGGACAAATTCACCCTTGCTAGCCGATGCCGAATTCAAGATAGGCGTATATGAACTCGTGTTCTCTGCGGGAACCTATTTCGCTCAGTTTGAGGGAGATCAGGCAGTGCCGTTTCTCGATCGTATCCCCATTCAGTTTGGCATTTCAGATTTGACGGCTCACTATCATGTCCCGTTGCTGGCATCGCCCTGGGCTTACAGCACGTATCGAGGAAGTTGAATGAGGTACTCGATCGCGCAACTCAATCAGATGAGCCAATCAGACTTTGTTGAGCAGTTGGGGGCTGTGTTTGAGGAGACTCCGACGATCGCCCAGCACGTGTGGGAGCAACGCCCGTTTGAAGATGTGGATGATTTGCATCAAAAAATGACGGCGATCGTCAAGGCAATGAGCCAACCAGACCAACTGAGGCTTATTCGCGCTCATCCCGATCTGGGCAGCAAAGCTAAAATGGCAACGGCTTCGGTGCAAGAGCAGTCAGGGGCTGGGTTAGATCAATTGAGTTCTCAAGACTATGCTCGATTTCGATCTCTCAACCAAGCCTATAAAGATAAGTTTGGGTTCCCGTTTATTATCGCGGTTAGAAACCACAGCAAATCCAGCATTTTAAATGCGTTTGAGCAGCGATTAAAGAATTCATTATCAGTAGAAATTACGCAAGCGTTGATCGAAATTTCGACGATCGCGCATTTTAGGTTGATCAGCTTAATCGAGTTGTCGTCTTAATTTCTTATTCATCGCTCTATGCTATAAGTAGTGGTGATTCACTGGCTTAAGATGTATTCTTTGCTACAAATCTCCATTTTTTCGGCTTTTATACTTCACCCCGTGTACGCAAAAAGGAACCCAGCGTGACTCACCTTCAAGAATCTTTCGCTCAAGGCATTAGTCGCCGCAAGTTCATCCAATACGGTTCGCTTGCTTTAGGAAGTGGGATTGTGGCAGCCTGCTCTAATGGGGGAGATTCTTCAACTAGCGGTTCTCCTGGCGCGTCGCCTGTTGCAAGTGCTGGCATCGATAAAGTCACCATGGGCACTAACTGGTTTGCCGAAGCCGAGCATGGAGGCTTTTATCAAGCGGTTGCTCAAAACATTTATAAAGACCACGGGCTAGATGTGACGCTCAAAATGGGCGGACCTCAAGTTAATGGCACTCAGCTTTTGATGGGCGGCACGATCGACTTCTATATGGGTTATGGAGCCGACGCGATCCTCGCCGTTGAGTCGGGCATTCCTAAAATTACCGTTGCGGCGTTGTTCCAAAAAGACCCAGTGGTGTTGATTGCTCACCCAAATGTTGGGGTCAAAGATTTAGCCGATCTCAAGGGCAAGCCGATTTTAATGTCTGCTCAGGCATACACGACCTATTGGCCTTATCTCAAGTCAAAGTATGGCTTTACAGATGACCAGAGGCGCACCTATAACTTCAACCCTGGTCCCTTTTTAGCCGATAAGAATGCTGCCCAGCAGGGGTATGTGTCTTCAGAACCAAACATCATCAGAAAAGTCGGAAAAATTGATCCGGTCGTTTTCTTGCTAGCAGATTTTGGCTATGCGCCTTATGCCACCACGATCGAGGCTAAAAAAGAGCTAGTTGAGAAAAATCCCGATCTGGTGCAACGCTTTGTTGATGCGTCGATCAAGGGTTGGTATAGCTACCTCAAAGATCCAGCTCCGGGTGATGCACTGATTAAAAAAGCCAATCCTGAAATGACCGATGATCAGCTTGCCTATGCTCGATCGACGTTTGATAAATATAAGATCTTGAATGGTGGAGATGCTGAGGCTAAAGGCATCGGGGCAATGACCGATGAGCGCTGGAAAACATTCTTTGACTCAATGGTAGCGGCTGGCGTGTTTAAAGCCGGAACCGACTATAAGCAGGCTTATACGTTAAAGTTTGTGAATAAAGGAGTGCAAGCTTATCAAGCTTAAGGATCGTGGATTAAACAACCTGTAATTCTCGCGGTTTCGCTTCGTTTGATTTGGCTTCTGCCCCCTAAATCCCCCAAATTTGGGGGACTGTGAGCCGCGAAACTGCCTTAAACTCTAGAATCTCTTCTCTCAAAGTCCCTCAGAATGGGGGATTTAGGGGGCGAAGCAACCAAGCAATAACAGATCTTATTTAATTCACGATCCTCAGGGTAGGCAATTTTTTGGCTATGACGTTCACCCAAATTCCGGTAATTGATTTTGCGCCCTTTTTAGAGGGAACTGCAACTGAAAGACAAGCCGTTGTTGAGCAGATTTATGCCGCCTGTCACGAAGTCGACTTTATGTATTTGCGAAATATTGGCATTCCTAAATCGCTTCTCGCAAATCTGCTCGATCAGTCTAAGCAGTTTTTTGATCTGCCGATCGAGGTAAAGGAACAAATGGCTCGATCGAGCGAGACAAATTGCGGCTATGTGGGGATGCAAAAAGAGCGGCTCGATCCCAAAAACCCCTGGGATTTGAAGGAGGCATTTAACATGGGCATCCAATCAGTTTGGCTGCCCCATCAGGAGGTGTTTCGCGATGTGGTGACAGAGTTTTATCGACTTTGCACTACAGACGTTGCTCCTAATATTTTGCGAGCCTTTGCGATCGCCCTTAATCAACCCGAGGAATTCTTTACCAATAAGCACAGTCGCCATTATTTCCTGCGAATGCTGCACTATCCGCCCATTCATCAGAGTCCTGAGCCGGGGCAACTTCGAGCAGGAGAACACAGCGATTACGGCAGCATTACGCTATTGCTGCAAGATGGCGTAGGTGGATTGGAAGTGCAAACTCGGCAGGGAGACTGGATTGCCGCCCCTCCCATTGAGGACACGATCGTAGTCAATGTGGGCGATGCCATGCAGCGTTGGACGGACGATCGCTTAAGCTCAACGCCTCATCGCGTGGCAGTTCCGTTAGGGGCAGATAGCCAGCGATCGCGCTATTCGATCGCGCTCTTTTGTGACCCAGATCCAGACGTTGAAATCGCTGGTTTAGACGAGTCCTGCGATCGTGCTTCTAAATATCCGCCCATCTTGGCGGGAGAGTATCTCGCGAGTCGGTTAGCCGCTACGTATTAACAGTTCAGATTCAGACCCTCGATCGCCATGTCTTCTAAGCTTACTCTCAGCCACATCAACAAGGTCTATGCAAACGGCACCGTCGCCTTGCAGGATCTGAATTTAGAAATCGGTGCGTCGCAGTTTATTAGTCTGGTCGGTCCATCTGGCTGCGGCAAAAGCACAGCATTGCAAATCATTGCAGGGCTGGGGCAGATGAGTTCGGGGCAACTGGAGTGGGGGCAAGGTCGAACGCCTAAACTTGCCTACGTGTTTCAGGAGGCGGCACTCATGCCTTGGGCAACGGTGATCGATAATGTGCGAATGCCGCTAAAGCTGGCAAAAATGCCCAAGCGAGAGGCGATGGCAGCCGTTGAGGAATCGATCGAGATGGTCGGGCTGCAAGGGTTTGAGAAATGCTATCCGCGTGAGTTGTCAGGGGGCATGAAAATGCGGGTATCGATCGCGCGGGCGTTGGTGACAAAACCCGATGTGCTGTTAATGGATGAACCCTTTGCCGCATTGGATGAAATGACTCGTAGCCGTCTCAACAGCGACCTTTTATCGTTGTGGAGTCAACTTCGCTGGACAGTAGTCTTCGTCACTCACAATATCTATGAGTCGGTCTATTTGTCGCAGCGTGTTGTTGTGATGGCAGCGCGTCCCGGTCGAGTCGTCGCAGATGTCACGATCGAGTCCCCTTATCCCCGCGATGAAGAGTTTCGGACATCTCCAGACTTTAACCACTATTGTCGAGAGGTGTCTCACTATCTTGCAGAAGCATCTTTTAAAGGCACCGATCTCGATCCGCAAATTGTCACGTTTCAAAGGAACTGAACCATGATGTTTTGGCGACAGTTGGCGGTTTTGATTCTAGAGCTACAAAACGTTTTGCGAATAGGGCAAATTAATCCTCCTACGTCTGTCAATCTTTTTAGTAATTTGTTAGGCAAGGTAAGTCGATCGACTCAAAGCAAGACACGATCGCAAGAGATCTCTTTACTAAAATTTCGCTCATTCATTAAACGGGTTCTCTCACCTGATGTCTTAGCTCCGGGAGCAGTGGGAGTGGTGGCGATCGCAGCCTGGGAAATATTTGTCCGTGTGACCCATCTGCCCCCTTACCTTTTACCGGGACCAATCCTAGTCTTTCAAACATTGATCAGTTCATGGGGCGAATTATTCCCATCTCTGTTGGTCACCTTGAAGGTGACGTTCATCGCACTCATTACAGCCGCCATCTCAGGACTGGTGATTTCAGTCTTATTTACCCAAAGCAAATGGATTGAACGCAGTTTCTTTCCCTATGCGGTGATTTTGCAGACGACTCCGATCGTAGCGATCGCACCCCTGATCATCATGTGGTTAAAGAATGATACATCTCTAGCGTTAATCGTTTGTGCGTGGATTGTGGCATTCTTTCCAATCGTCTCGAATACAACGCTGGGTCTAAATAGCGTTGATCACAATTTAATCAATCTGTTTCACCTGTATCGTGCTTCCCGTTGGCAGACTTTAATTTATCTGCGATTACCCAGTGCAATGCCCTATTTCTTAGGAGGCTTAAAGATTAGCGGGGGGTTAGCGCTAATTGGAGCAGTCGTTGCAGAATTTGTGGCTGGCACTGGAGGCTCTCAGTCAGGATTAGCCTATCAGATTTTGATGGCAAGCTATAATCTGCAAATTCCTCGAATGTTTGCTGCCCTGTTTATGATTACATTAACGGGTGTGTTGATCTTCGCGTGTCTAACCTGGTTATCTAATTTCTTGCTCAAAGAATGGCATGAGAGCGCAATTAAGCGTGAGAACTGAGCTAAAAAAACCAGGACGCTCCCTAGAACGTCCCAGTTAAGTTACCGTCTGCGAACTGCGATCGTATAGGACGGTCTTTGCTTTTCTTCTCGCTGCGTCTTCACTAATCGGAAGTTTTCGTCTACATACAGATGCTCAAATTTGGGAGATGCCAGATAAGTTTTCTCAAACTTTTTGACCGTGTTCCGATCTAGATTTTGCAGCTTTAACTCTTGGGGCAAGTCTGCTTTTTTCGCCTCAAGTCTTGCGTCTACAACGGTTTTAAACCAGTCTTCTGCTTTGTCGATCGTCAGAGCATTGTTGCGTCGTCTAAACGCTTGCTCAATGCCAACATTTTGAATACACCATTGACCGTCTCTGATATCGAATGTTTGCAGCACCATAAAGTCATAGGCGATCAGAAGCGATGAGAACTTCTGCCAAAGGTTAGACTGATTGCCCGGTGCATAACGAGCAATGTTGCCGTAATAGCCTCTGTTGCCGAAAATTTGATAGGACTGATCGTGGACGCGCCCCGGCAAACTGTCATGAAAAGGAATCGTTGACCAGACAGGAGACCAAACACCCAAGACGACTGAAATTTGATCTTCAACGATCGGGTAAGGATTACGCCGACTTAGCTCATCAAAGTAAGGGGCTAACTCGTTCTTATGAAACGAGACTTTGTCTTTAAGCGGGTCAGTATCGCGGTCTTTTGTCAGGGCTAAAATTTCACTTTT
>JBBRMC010000127.1:0-8200 GCA_038231055.1 Leptolyngbyales cyanobacterium | reverse complement strand
GTAGATCGAACCCGTCGTCTGATTGCGCGATCGCGATCAAATTCTCCAATCGCTGCCACTGGAATTTACCGTCTTTAAACAACACTTCAATCAGTCTACGGCGCAATTGAGCCGATTCACCCGTCAGCAACCGCCGAGCCACATAGGGATAGGCAACCTCGACGATTCTAAAATTGGGATTGAGGGTCAGTGCTAACCCTTCTTGAGTGACCAGCGATCGGATAATCAGCGCAAACTTAGCCGGAATCCGAAAGGGATAGTCGTACATCAACATTGAGAATTGATCCGTGATCGTCTTAAAGTTGAAGTCTCGAACGCTCTCACCCACAATGTTGCCGAGAACGGATTCTAATGCAGGGACGATCGGGATAATATCTACATCGGGTGTTAAGAACCCCAGTTTGACAAAATCTTTAGCAAGCTCAACATAATCTTTGTTGATCAGATGCACCACGGCATCCACCAGAGTTTCTTTGCCACTTTCATCCAACTGATCCATCATGCCGAAGTCGATGTAAGCCATCTGTGCCATCACAGGTCGATCGCCATTGGCAGACGGAACCGCAACCGCAAACAAATTACCAGGGTGCGGGTCAGCGTGAAAAAAGCCATGTTCAAGCAGTTGTCGCAAACCCGATGTAACCCCAATCCTAATCAGGGTATTGGTGTCGAGTCCGGCTTGTTGAACGCGAGGGAGGTCAGTCAGCTTAAAGCCGTTGATCCACTCTAAAACAAGGACGGTTTTAGTCGTGTAGCGCCAGACGATCGAGGGCACTTTCACCGTCAGATCAGTGCGGAAGTTGCTCGCAAATTTCTCAGCATTGCGACCTTCGTTGATGTAGTCGATTTCTTCAAACAGCTTGGTGCCAAACTCATCAACAATCAGCGTCAAGTTGTGTCCCAAGTTAAGCGGCAGCCAGGGCGATAGCCAACTCGCCGCCCAGCGCATCAAATAGAGGTCAAGCGTCAAAATTGGGTAAAGATTGGGACGCTGCACCTTAACCGCCACCTCTTCACCACTAAAGAGACGAGCGCGATAAACCTGTCCTAAACTAGCAGCCGCGACGGGGGTAGGAGAAATTTCGCTAAAAATATCGGCGATCGAGTCGTTAAGTTGGGTCTCAATAATGCGAAAAGCCAACTCGTTTGAAAACGGCGGCAACTGGTCTTGAAGCTTCACCAGTTCGTCAAGAAAATCTTGTCGCACCAGGTCGGGGCGCGTGGACAACGCCTGACCGACCTTAATAAATGTCGGACCCAAATTGGTGAGGATCTTCCGTAGCTGAGAAGCGCGACGATATTTGTTGCGTTCTACCTGACCCTGCCAGTCATCCCACTTGAGACCGAGAATAAATCCTAAAAACAATCCGGCGATTCTGAGGGCACGCCAGACAGCCCTCCATGGACGGTATCGATAATATTGGGCGATCGCGCCCTCATCATAGCGTCTAAGTTGACTTAGGGGACTTCGACCCACGTTCTACAGCGCCTCTCAAGACTAAATGTTAAGCACCAATAGCAGTCGATCAGGTTAAGTTGAGAACGGCTCGCGCTCACCAAACTGATGGCTAAAAACGTCGGAAAAATCCCGGCTGTAGATCTGCTATTAATGATTACTAATTGTTACCTTTTGTTCAATTCTAGTATGGAAAACTACAAATTCCCTATTTTAGACTCCCTCAAAGAACATCTAACTCAGACCTGTCAACCGTAAAGCTTCTACATCTTGGTGAAAAGTGGCTTACCCTAAGCAGTCCTTTAAACTGTAAACAACTTGATCCTGCTGCTCGATCGAGAGTTCAGGAAACATGGGCAACGACAACACTTCATCAGCCGCGCGATCGGACATCGGTAACTGCCCCGGCTGATAACCCAATGACCGATAAATCGGTTGCAGATGCAAGGGCAATGGGTAATAAACCATTGAATTGACTCCCTTTTCTCTGAGTCGATCGCGGACTCGATCGCGCAGCATGTCTCCACCCTCAGACTGGCTGGAATTATCTACGATTCTGATCGTGTATTGATTCCACACACTGCGCCCATTCAAAACCTCTTGCGGCAGTACCACGTCTGAAATGGGTCGCAGCAGATGATTATAGCGATCGGCGACGACCCGACGCTGATCATTCCAGCCGTCAAGATAACGCAGTTTAATCTGCAAAATCGCTGCCTGAATTGCATCAAGTCGGCTGTTGACCCCGAGTTCTTCGTGATAATAGCCACTGCGTCGCCCGTGATCGCGCAGCATTCGCAGAGTCGCTGCAATGGCGGGATCGTTGGTCGTGATTGCGCCACCATCGCCACATGCGCCTAGATTCTTGGTGGGGTAAAAGCTAAAACAGCCAATTTGCCCAATGCTGCCCACTTTTTGACCTGCCCATTCTGCACCGGTTGCCTGGGCACAATCTTCAATGACTGCTAGGTGATGGGCGTGAGCGATCGCCATCAATCGCGTCATGTCCACAGGCTGCCCAAATAAGTGAACGGGGATGATCGCCTTCGTTCGGGGCGTAATTGCTGCTTCAATTTGACCTAAATCCAGGTTAAATGTCTGCGGATCAATATCGACAAAAATCGGCGTGGCTCCTACTGCGCTCACGGTCTCACCTGTGGCGACAAACGTAAACGGGGAGGTGATGACTTCATCTCCGGCTCCGATCTTTAAAGCGCGCAGAGCGAGATAAAGGGCATCCGTGCCAGAGTTGCAGGCGACACACTCAGAGACTCCTACATACTTTGCCAATTGGTGCTCAAAGGTCTCGACGATCGTGCCCCCGATATATCGACCAGAGGCAAGCACCTCTAGAACCGCCTGATTAATTTCTTCACCGATGATTTTATATTGGTCTGACAGGTCAAAAGGGGGGATGGTATTCACTCAGTTGCACCACGAGCCGTAATTGCTAACGCCACGTTGAGAAGTTTAGAAACGGTTTTCTTAAGCGTTAGACTGTGAAACTTCTTAATTGTTTCAACAAATCCCCCATCTGGCAAGATCGGGAGGTTGAGATTAAATGAGCAAGATGGATTTACTGATTCGACTCCCGTGGGCATTAGGGCTAATCGTGGCAGCGATCGCGCTTTCATCGTGGCAAAAACTCGGCTTAGAAGGTAGCTTGGCACTCGCCACCGGACGAACGATCGCGCAACTTACTGTAGTGGGCTACTTTTTGGGAGTTGTGTTTGCCTTTAAAAGTCCCTGGGCGGTGTTAGCGGTTTTAGGGGGAATGCTCGTGATTGCGTCGATCGTAGCGCGGAATCGCATCAGCCAAAAGATTCCTCGGTTGCTGCCGTTGATTGCGGGGTCGATTCTAGTCAGCACCGCGCTGACCCTAACTTACACCAGTTTGCTGATCGTGCAGCCGCAGCCCTGGTATGAACCCCAAACCATCATTCCTCTAGCCGGAATTGTGTTGGGCAACGCTATGAATGGGGCGGCGATCGCGGGCGATCGCTTGGTCAGCACCCTCAACTCCAGTCAACTCGAAATTGAGACTCATCTGAGTTTGGGGGCGACTCCTCAGCAAGCAGTGGCGCACTATCGCAGAGATGCTATCAAAGCGGGGCTAATTCCGACGATTAACTCGATGATGGTGGTTGGTCTAGTGACGCTGCCGGGAATTATTACTGGGCAACTGCTAGGAGGGGCAAATCCAATTCAGGCGGCGGCATTTCAGATGTTGATTTTGTTTATGTTGGCGTTTGCTACCTTACTGACTACGATACTCGTCACTCAGGGGTTGCTTCGACAGTTTTTTAACCCGGCGGCGCAGTTGATTCTTTGGTGAAGGTGCCCCCTGCAATGATTCAAACGAGAGCCACTTCGACTTGTGTTGATGCCTGTAATTTTTAGAACGGAGGATTGAAATGAATTCCTCTATGGGAGCCATATACGATCGTATATGCTATTCAAATGTATGAGAATAGTGTTGAGAGGTTATCCTCAACCCCGTCAAGCTGATATTGTTATTTTGCCTAGTAGCCCTTGAACCCTTATCTCCGGCGTTCTGTTCCTTCAGTTTTTAAAGGCATCGCTCTATTTACGCCCGGTGGAGATTTGGTCTACTGCATCGATCCCGGCAAACAGGGGCGATGGCATTTAAACCTGTGTGCGACGTTGCAGGAAATCTTAGAGTTATCTGAGCCGCCTCATTTCTTATTGCCTTGCTATACGGCAACCCTCGATCGCTGGCTAGATTCTGCAACGCGTCAAGTGAGAACGTTTGCAGAAGCGTATCCCCTCGTCTTTCGCTATCGGGCACTGTTAGATGCCGTGTTTGAAGCGCAGCACATCAACTGGCAAATGGCACCGCTGCCCGAAGGGGTATGTGATCCAGCGCTGTTAGCCACCTATCGACATCAGTTTCCCCAACTTTGGGAGAGCCACGATCTCGTGATTCGAGTCGATCGCGCCCCGCTCAAGCGCTCCGAATCTCCGCCTAGCCCATCTGGAGCGTTTGCCCAAACCTGCACTCAAGGCTATGTGCTGCGGCTATTTGTGTCGGGATATAGTGCAGCAACCCAGCGAATTTTAGAAAATTTGCACCAACTGCTAGAAGAGTCGCTTGGCTACCCCTATACACTGAAGGTAATTGATATTTTCAAACATCCAGAACAGGCAGAAATGGATCAGGTTTCGGCAACTCCGACGCTGGTTAAGGTTTATCCGCGTCCGGTGCGGCGCATTATAGGAGATCTGAACGATGTCAATCGAGTTTTGCGGATGTTAGGAGCGCCGGGAGAGGGATCATGAATAATCAAGTGCAAGAGATTTTAGATCGCGCGATCGCTGGAGAAGATCTGTCACCCGAAGCCGGTGTGGTGCTGCTCAAACAGACTGACTCAGAGACGATCGAGCAGATTCGCGACACGGCAGATCGTCTCCGACAACGGCAAGCCGGAGAGACAGTCACCTACGTGATTAATCGGAATATCAATTTCACCAATATTTGCGAACAGCACTGTAGCTTTTGTGCGTTTCGACGAGACGTGGGAGATGAGGGAGCTTATTGGCTCGATCGAGCACAGATTTTAGAAAAAGCTACGGATGCCGTCCAACGTGGGGCAACCGAGATTTGTATGCAGGGAGGCTTGAACCCAGAGGCTCAGATTAATGGAGCTTCCCTTCCTTACTATTTAAAGGTGATCGACGCGATTAAATCTGAGTTTCCCCATCTGCATTTACACGCTTTTTCTCCCCAAGAAGTTGAGTTTATCGCGAGAGAAGACGGCTTGACCTTTGCGGACGTGGTAGCGGCTCTGCGAGACGGCGGTGTCGATTCGATGCCCGGAACGGCGGCAGAAGTTTTAGATGACGAGGTGCGGCGAATTCTCTGTCCTGAAAAAATCAACTCCGAAACCTGGCTAGAAGTTGTCAGAACCACGCACGAGCAGGGAGTTCCTACGACGAGCACAATGCTCTCAGGGCACATCGAAACACCCGAACAGCAGATGCGGCACTTAGACCTGATGCGATCGCTGCAACAGTCTGCCAAATCCCACGGCTATCTAGGTATCACAGAATTCATTCTGCTGCCATTTGTAGGGCAAGAAGCGCCCAAACCTCTGCGTCGTCGAGTCGGACGAGATCAGCCCATTCTCTCAGATGCGCTGTTGCTGATGGCAGTCGCTCGCATCTTTCTGGGTAACTGGATTCCTAATCACCAGCCTAGTTGGGTGAAGCTAGGGTTAGCCGGAGCAGTAGAGGCACTGCGTTGGGGGTGCAACGACATCGGTGGCACCTTGATGGAAGAACACATTACGACGATGGCGGGTGCCTTGGGCGGAACTTGTATGGAAGTGGAAACTCTGCAACGTGCGATCGCCGCGATCGATCGTCCCTATCAGCAGCGAGACACCCTATATCGAAAAGTCGTCCCGTCTGCTAGTCAAGCGATCCCAGTGGCGAAATAATTCGGTGCTGTAGACAATAACAATCCATTGGCACCTCTAGCGCGATCTGCGAAGAACGTGCATACTTTCTAGAGTAATCACGGCATTTGCTAACGTTTTTCTGTTCTTAATGAAAGTCAAATCCAGATTCCGATCGAAAAAGCTGCCTCTGTTGTTGACCCTCGGAGCCTCTGTCCTTCTGATTGGGGGCGGGGTATTGACGTATTGGTTGGTATCTCGGCAAGGGCGCTTAAGCATTATGCCCATTGGAGCAAATGTGGTGCCCCAAGATGCGCTGATGGTCGTGTCAGTCTCGACTGAACCCGATCAGTGGGAGCGGCTACGATCGTTTGGCACACCTCGCAGCCAAGCTGCATTTGATCAAAATCTGGCACAGCTTCGCGATCGCTTTCTAACGCGTCGAGGGCTAGAGTTTCAGCGAGATGTGCAGCCGTGGGTTGGCAAAGAAGTCACTCTGGCAGTTTTATCGCCTCAGTTGGGCGTGTCGATTCCGTCTCCGTCTCAGCCTGCGCTGCCTGCTAATTCTGAACCGATGGTCATGGTGTTGCCGATCGCTGACCCCATCAAGGCAAAAGCGGTTTTAGACCAGTCTCCGGCTACCAAGACAGATCAGTGGTCAACCCGCAAATACAAAGGTGTAGACATTCGCGAGATCGTGGGCACCCCCGATCAGAGTGTGTCGATCGCGTCGCTAGATGCTCAAGTCGTCTTGGTGGCAAATGCTCCCAAAGCGATTGATCGGGCGATCGACACCTATAAAGGTGGAAAAGCGCTATCTAGCACACCCGGTTATGGTGACGCACTGGGGCAGATTAACGCGGAGCGATCGGTGGCGAGCGTCTATGTCAATATTCCCGCGTTAGTCAATTCATCGGCAACTAACTCTAATCGTCCGGTGCCCTCGCAAGGGCTGATGAATCAGCTTCAACAAAATCAAGGTCTAGCTGCCACCGCAACGTTAGAACCCGATGGCATTCAATTTAAAACCGTTTGGTGGCTCACGCCTGACAGTAAACAACGATTTGAGGGGAAAAACAACGCCAAAATGATGCCGAGTCGTCTCCCAGCCGAGACTTTGAGAATGGCATCGGGCAGCGACCTCAAACAATTTTGGCAAGAGTTTACTCAAGGAGCTTCATCCAGTCTGGGGCGCTATATCTTTCCCCAAGGACTGCTGAGCAACCCCGAAAAGCTGCGCCAAGGGATCAAGGCATCGGTGGATTTAGATTTAGAGGAAGACTTGCTCAATTGGATGCAGGGAGAGTTTTCGCTAGCGCTGATTCCATCGCCTCAAAAGTCGGCAACCAATTCACCCACTAGCTTAGTTTTTATGGTGCAGAGCAACGATCGCCGCACTGCCGAAAAAACGCTGAAGCAACTCGATGACGTGATGGCGAGTAAATACACCTTTAAAGTTGAGGAGACCCGGATTGAGGGTCAGCCAGTTGTCAACTGGTCGTTGCCGACCGGAGATGTGAGTGTGACGCACGGCTGGCTAGATGGAGATGTAGCGTTTCTCAGTCTCAATCTAGGTACGCCCGCAACGCCCAGTTTTCTGCCTAAGCCTGCCAGTCCGCTTTCTGAAAGTGAAGCCTTTAGAAAAACTACGAAAACGTCTCTAGAGCGAACCAATGGATATTTCTTTGTGGATGTCGATCGTGCTCTGAGTCTCAACAATTTCTTTCCTCTGCTGCAATTGCCCCCGATGAATCGCATGGTGCTTGAAGCGACTAAATCGATCGGGGTCACGTCGGCAGTCACGAGCGATCGCACAACTCGTTACGATATTTTTGTGACGCTCCAAAAGGGCAATAAACCAGGAGCGTTGCCCAGTCCGAATGCGTCTGCGATCGAAGGCGCGAGTCCGTCACCGCTTCCTTCAGCGTCGCCATCTCCATAACCCAAACCAGCGATGGACTTACGACTTAAATTATGGTACTGAAGGAATATACCTTCTGTGAGTGTGAGTGATGGATACGAAAAATAATCGCCTCTCGGTCAGAGTTTTAGCAGGCATGACGATCGCGGCGATCGCTCTAGAGTTGCCTGTTCTTGCGGTTCCTCAACCTGCGCCGATGCTGGTGGCTCAAGTCGCCTGTGTCGTGAGCACGAGGACTGCGGTGTTTGTAACGGCAAATCCTAGTGATCCAGCAGTGCTGCCGGGTCTTCCTCTCAAAGCTGGGACTCCGGTAGCTCTAGTAAAACCGTTGTCCAGTCCTCCACCAGCCCGTATTGAGATTACTAATCCGAGAGGATTTGTCGATTTTGCTGCGCTCGATTGTGG
>JBBRMC010000126.1:0-8234 GCA_038231055.1 Leptolyngbyales cyanobacterium | reverse complement strand
TTGTCGTGTTCATCTTTAGCTAAAGTCCAGCGGCTCTCGACGACCAGTTTCTTGCCCGATGGGTGAATCAAGTTGAGTTCGCTGTGCCATCTGCCTTGCTCAAGCACCGTTTTTTGAGCCTGAGTGAGGTGAGTCATTTTTTCGGAGTTGAGCAGAAGCGTTGCGTCTTTGCCTAATGCATCCTCAGAGCGATATCCAAAGAGCCGCTCTGCTGCGGGGTTCCAAAATAGGATTTTGTGGGAGAGATCTTGAACGAAGATCGCGTCGGTCGTGACATCTAAAAGAGCGGCTTGCTCTCGAATTTTATTCTCGGCTAGCTTGCGCTCGGTAATGTCTTCAGAGATGCCTACAAAATAAAGTAGCTCTCTGGCTTCAGACCAAACAGGAGCAATTTTTAGCTCGTTCCAAAAAGGCTGACCGTTTTTGCGATAGTTCAAAACCGTGATTTTGATTTCGCGCTGTTCGGCGATCGCCGCTCGAATTTGGGCGATCGCTTGTTGATCGGTATCTGCACCTTGCAAAAAGCGGCAGTTTTTTCCGATCGCCTCTTGAATGTCATATCCTGTGATCTTCGTGAAGGCAGGATTGGCGTAGATGATCGGATTGTCTGGCTGATTGGGATCGGTGATCAAAACGCTCTCAGTCGTCGAAGCGACTGCACGGGCGAGATAAAGATTTTCTTCTGCAATCTTTCTCAACGTTAGCTCATTGCGTCTGCGTTCAGCGATCGTGGCTTGCTGCTCTGCCCACGTTTGTTGCTCACGCTTAACCCGTGACCAATAGGTGTCAAAAAAGTTTAGCAACTCTGGCTCATCGCCTACCAAATTTTCAAAGTGGTTTTGAAAGCGGAGATCGTCGAGATAGCTCACTTCAGGATGAGCTTCCATCCAGACATGGCAGGTCTTAACGTAGGCAATGAAAGCAATTAAGAAGTGATACTGGGTTTCGCCTAACACACGTCGTAGCTCAGATCTGACGGGTTCAGTGTTCTCAGTCTCCATTGAAATAAAAGTTGCACAAGCCAGCAAACTAGCTTCTAGAGCAGGGGTGATTTCTGACCAGGTGAGTTCGGTTGGTTGGGCAGAGAGGCTGAGTAGATGGTTACGAATTGTAGACTCGATCGGAGGAGGCGATTCGAGCAGTGCCAAGATGCTGGGTGCCTCGGTTCCTAACTCGTATAGAGAACAACTGTGGCAAATCATGCAATAAGGAACGGCACAAAAACGCGAGAGGTAAGCGGACAACTTTTCTTTAAACGAGGCGGGCAGAGGATTGTGAATGTAAGCAGAAAGCGTCTGTTGCCAAAGGTTCTCAAGAATTTGAGGCGTGTGTAGGGCAGGCGCGAAAAACGGGGGAATAAAGCCAAGGACGCTTTTAATGTCTGCTTGAAGGTGCTCGATCGTGCATGAAGAGATGGTGTCAAATCCCGCTACTTCTTGAGCAGACAAAATTGTGTTCATGGGAAGTTTTGGTAGTGAAGAGCAACGGCAGATGAAGGTAGCTAACCTAAAGACTATTCATGTATCGAAGGTTAGAAATTCACTCGTTATATTCATAACTTAACGCGTTGCAAACTCTATGAAAGTAAACATCTTTAAAAGTTAATCAACAAAAATTCTTAAATATTGGAAGCCAGATTTGACCACTGGCAATGCCGCAGGCTCACCGAAATTGATGGATTATGGTGTATGAATTTTATGACGCTCCTCACAAGTTCCTCAACTTTTTCTCTTACAACAGATGCACAGGCAAAAGGAGAGACTGACATGGCAACGTCTAATAAGCTTGATAACTTAAAACAACGGCTCACGTCTGATTCTGCAAGCTGGGGATCTCTAGCAATTCTGACGATCGGAATCATTGTTCTATTAATGATGATGGTAGCCTACGCACACAGTGCTAATACCAATCTGTATTCCTAAGTCAGAATATATCCACTAACACTAGAGCGATCGCCTAACCAGTTTTGAGGCGATCGCTCTAAGTAATGCTGAAAGATTGTAACTCGATAGCTGAACTCAGCCCTGATTCCGTCTTCTCTAAGGAACGTGGATTTATTCAGGTGCAACGTCTCACCCTCACCCTAGCCCTCTCCCCAAGGCGAGGAAACAAGACTCTAGCTCCCTTCTCCTTGGGGAGAAGGGTTGGCGAGGGCTTCGCCCCACTTCGTGAGGCTACCGTGTACACACAAGTCCTCGTCGATTCGTTTGAGTCGGCTTATGTCCCCTAAATCCCCCATTCTGGGGGACTTTGAACAAGGTAAATGGCTTGACCTCTAAAACCTCGTTTCATCTCAAAGTCCCCCAGAATGGGGGATTTAGGGGGCGAAAGATTTTGGCAATGACGGATCGGATCAACTTGTGTGTACACGGTAGACTTCGTGAGGAGGGCAGAAGACGCTCACACGTCTTACAAGGTATTTAATCCACGATCCTAAGTACGCTAGCGTTTAAGGGATGCTTGCTCGCCGTAAGGCTTCGGTTGCAGCGTCAGAGAGGTTGCGATCGTATCGTAGAGTCGGTTAGCGATCGCCGCGTTTCCAGCATCGGTCAGATGCACAGTGTCGTAAAACGATTCTCCCTGAAAGTTGGTTCCCTCATATAAGTCGAGCGTCGCCACCCCTTGAGGAAATTGCTGTTTGACTTGAGCGATCGCTTGCTGAAGCTTGCTGTATCCAACTTTTACGCGTTCGGTGTAGGGTTGCCCGACTTGCTCAAGAATCTTTTTTTCTCGTGGGGCTAATGTGTTGACATCGCGATTAGTGATTTCGGGTTGCAGTGCCAGCACGATCGGAATCTTTGCCGCCGATGTTAATCGCACCATTTGCTCTAAGTTATTGCGATAGCGAGACACCCGGCGATCGAGTTCATCACCATTATCTGAAAGCTTTTGTGAAAGATTGTCGTCATCCATCGCGGGAGGAACCAACAGCTTAAGAGAATCTTGCGGACGCAGCACCCAATACTGAACGCTCTTAATTAAGAATGATTGACTGATCCAATTCTTAAACCGCTCTGATAACGCTGCGGTGAAATGTCCAAATGAATTATCTAACAGCGACTCAATACCCGGAATATCGGCTCCTTCTTGAGTGCTAGGCAACAGCAAATCGGCATAGCCATCGAGCACAACGATAAAATCAGGCTTATAAGACAACACCTGAAGTGCGAGTTGTGATAGCTCGTTGCTAGACGCATAGCCCGGAACGGCAGCATTAATCACCCGATAACGACTGTCTCGAATGCGAGGTGGCAATGTCATCGCTTTGGCTAACTCATCTGCATAGTAAGGCAATACATCAGGACGAAATTTAGTAGGACTTGTCTTCTGAGTTGCGACCTGCTTGTTGAGACGAGTTTCTAACTGATCAGCAAAGGTGCTTTGGTTGCTAGAACTCATCTGCCCAAATGCCGTAGAGCCACCTAAGACAAAAATTCGCACTTCGTCTTTTGATTTAGTCTGGGCTACGGGTTGATTGGCGCGAAACCCCTGCTCGTTGATTTGCCAAAACGAATTTTTTTGATTGCCAACTAGCTTATAGCCCATTAGCGGACTCCGCTTGGCGGTTAGCCGACCTCGATCGGGCAACCCATCATAAGAAGAGCCAGACTGATCAAGATAATTTAATCGGTAAGCAGTCACCTTCAGAGGTTCGCCGTCATAGGCAGCGAGTTCGGGGGCTTTGCCCATCATTCCGGTGATTAGCCGCGCCAATAATTCTAAGGTGATTAGGGCGATCGGAATGGCACTCAAAATCACCCAGCGAGGCAAAGACTTTTTCTTTTTCTGATAGGATGACAGGCTCGATCTGTACGATTTACGGCTAGTTCTAAACATTCAGCAGTTTCCTCAAACGATCGATAGACCCGCTCAGGGCTTGTTCTAATTTCACTCAGATAGAATTGGGAGTGGTGACAGTGACCTCAATTGGGCAGTCAAGCAACACTGCTTTCATGAACCCCCTAAAGCAGTCTGCAAGAACTTTAATGACAATTGAGAGAATGCTTTTTATGAAAAAGAAGCAGTTGATAAATGTACCCAATGATGCGAACGAAAGTAAAGATTTAAGATTCCTAAGGAGTTTAACCTTGCTGAGCCAGAAAACAAACGATGACCCCAATAGGTTCAGTATCTTACTACTAAACGTGTCCTGTCTTACAACCAAAATATATCCGGGGACAATTACTAAAGGGGCAGTGCAGCTTTAGGGAATGCCCGTGACTGCTGCCCAAAAATATTTCTTAAATGACGACAAATCTAGATCGAGGTGCAGTTTTTTTGACCACGTATAAATATCAAAACTCACCTGATTATTAGCGACCGATACATTTCCTAACAGTGCAATCCAGTGGCTTGGAAAGGGAATCGGCGGCGGATTGGTTTCCAGCATTCCCTCGGCGGTGATCAGCGCAAATGCCACGCCTCCCGCTTGAATAGCTGCTGCTGCCTGATTCAATGCACTCACGTCATTCATTAAATAGGCATGATAATACTCACTTTTGCGGTAGCCTAAAATCTCCTTGATCCAACCGCGCATTTCCCATGATTTAGTCATTCCTGCCAAATTACGAATCATGTCAGGGGCATTTGGCTCAACCGGAAACAGCAGATTTTCTGACTGTCTCAATGTTGCTAAGACCATCCAATCGACTTGGCTCATTCGCAGATCGCCACGACTTGCCTGTCTCAACTCATTGGGAGCCGAAAGCCAGTGACTCGCTGCTTGAAAATAGCCGGTTTCAAATAGACTTTGACAAATTCGCACATAGCGCAGCGGCTGTTTTCTGACCAACTCAAATAAAACGGCTGCCGGACCGCAAAACGGCTGTCCACCTTGGTTGATTTGAAACGGATCGTTGACCCGCGATCGCAAGTCTGCCACGATCGTCGCCTTATCTAAAAATGCCCAGGCGCTCGGCGCACTCGATTTTGCAAACTCCTCGATCGCTTCTAGTGCGGCTTTAGCCAGGTTGGCATTGGTCAGATATAACTGAGTTGCGGCATTCGTGACAGTCATGGTAGAACCTCGCACTGAAGACTAGAGGTGATTAATGCAACATTATTGCTTTTCAAGCATATAATGGCACATTGTTTCAGGTTCTAGACTAACCTCCGAAACCTGAAGTCAGTAAACATTTGAGGAAGGTGTGGCTGTAATGGAGGTTTCGACCAATCATCCTCTCATTCGATTTTTGACTGAGGAGCTTTTGATTCCTCAGGCTTCGATCGTGTTTGCGCTGCAACAATCTGAACAAACGCCCAGTCTACTACCGATGATTCTCTGGAAATATGGATTTGTCACGCTCTCTCAGCTTGATGAAATCTTTGATTGGCTAGAGCGCTATGGCTCTCCAGAAAACTAGAACTCAGTCAGTTTCCGAAGTTTAGCCACCAACCTGTGTAGACTTAAATGTCTCAATGGTCTAATAGTCTATTTATGAAACCTCGATTCTCCCTGCTAGGAATTGGTATCGTGGCATCGCTGCTGTCCAGTCTTCCTGCCCACGCTGCCAATCTTGATCTTAAAGTGCTGAGGGCGATCGATACTCAAGACCCCAACGTCCGTTGTCCGGCAAAGGTGGTCATAACTGAAACCTCCCAACCCTATCGTGAGGGTAGCTATGCGATCGATGGCACCGCAAACTTAAGCGCGATCGCCACTGGCTTTACGATCGCCAGCAGTGATGACTTTAGCGTTACCTGGGTCGGCAAGCTCAAGCCGCAATACAGCCGATGCAAAGCGACCGCTCGAATAGTCAAATCAGACAACGAAGATTTTTCAGGACATTCCTATTTAAGAATGCGGTTTGTTGGTGGAAAAGCTTATTTAATCCTCGATATGACGGGAATGAGCGATGCAAATAACCTGACCCCTGCGATTCTCAAAAAATCAGTGCGAGGCGACAAACCTATCTGGAGTTGGGGCGGAACTGATTGATCCTGGGATTGATTGGCTTCGATCGGGCTTCTGTGATCGATCGTAAACCTTCCTATCTCTGTAGCCAGATGTGTTTTGGTATAGAAATCGGCAACAATCGTCGAGACCCATCTCAACGAATACGGAGGTTTTTATGCGAATTGCGCAAATTGCTCCCTTGTGGGAGAGCGTGCCTCCTCCTGCTTATGGAGGAGCTGAGTTAGTCGTCAGTTTATTGACTGATGAGTTAGTGAAACGCGGACACGACGTAACGTTGTTTGCATCAGGTGACTCTGTTAGCCTTGCCCAGTTAGAAGCAATTCACCCCCGGGCGCTGCGGCTCGACCCAGCAGTTAAAGAGCATTCAATCTATGAAATGCTGCAATTGAGTCAAGTTTACGAGCGATCGCAAGAGTTCGATATTATTCATTCTCACATTGGCTGTGCGGCTCTGCCCTGTGCGCCTCTGGTAAAAACTCCCACGGTGCACACCTTGCATGGAGCATTTACGATCGACAATGAAAAGCTATTCACGCATTTTCGAGATCAGTCCTATATAAGTATCTCAAAGACTCAGCGAGAGCCAAGGTTAGGGTTAAATTATGTCTCGACAGTTTATAACGGCATTAACCCATCAGCACACAAATTTTATGCGCAGCCAGATGAATCGCCTTATCTGGCTTTTTTAGGGCGCATCTCTCCCGAAAAAGGAACGCACATCGCGATCGAGATTGCCAAACGATCAGGATGGCATCTCAAAATAGCGGGCAAGGTCGATCGAGTGGATGTCGATTATTTTGAGCAAGAAATTAAGCCTCACATTGACGGCAAGCAAATCGAATATTTGGGTGAAGCGAATCACGTTCAAAAAAATGCCTTGATGGGCAATGCAGTAGCAACCCTATTTCCGATTACCTGGCGTGAACCGTTTGGGTTGGTGATGATTGAGTCGATGGTCGCCGGAACGCCTGTGATTGCAATGGAGCTTGGTTCAACGTCTGAAATCATTGTTCACGGCAAGACTGGGTTTCTCTGTCACAATGTGGATGAATGTGTTGAGGCAGTTGCACGAGTTAGTGATCTCGATCGTAATGCCTGTCGCGATCATGTTGTTAATCACTTCGGAGTCAAACAAATGACAGATGGTTATGAAGCGGCATATCAACAAATTTTAGCGAAGCGCTTTTCTCAAAATGGACACGCACGGCACTACGTAGGATCTAGATAATGGTTAAATTGTCCAGATTCTTAGATTCACTTAATACAACCAGAGATCTGCTTTTAAAATAACCACTGACTATAAGAACAACAATCTAGGCAACGCTCCAGAATAATTAATCTGAAGATCACTAGATTGCTGTTCTTAATAGGATGTAAGTGTCGGAGACAACGCAATTCAATAAGATCTAGAAACACTAGAGCTTACGTGAGAGAGCTACCTGCTTGAGAAAGAAGTTGTCCTAACTGTTGCAGTTTAGACATTGCATCACCTGTTACGGTTCCAGCAGCAGCCGTGGTCTGTGAGCCAAGATCAGAAAGAATTTCACTGACTGGAGTACTGCTTGAGCTGCCACCGTCAAGCGCCATTTTTAGTTCACCCAGCGTTTCTGCAATTTCAGTCCCTTGTAGCTGAGATTGCCAGCTTTCGATCGCGCTGATTGCTGCCTCAGGAGGCAAAGATGTGATTCCACTTTGCAGTGCAGCGATCGTGGAATCTAAGTCAACCGTTTGAGTCATGTCAGCCATGTCAGATTTCCCTTATTGTCGTGAACTTTAAACAAACTATTCAGAGATTTGCACGTCAGCATCACCCTCCCACCTGTCTTGATTCTTCTTTACACAAAGCTTCAATTCGTCAGCCCAAGGAAGGAGATGCCTTTTTGTCACAATAGGGGCACTGAAGCTGTGACAGGTCAGCTATTTGCTCGGTTTCAGAAATGGGATGACCACAGTCGCGACGTAGCTCAAATAATCCTTTAGCCACTCCTTCAACGACAGCAACCCGTTGATCAAACACAAAGCATTCTCCACGCCACAAGCTTTGGTCATCGGGCACTTCTTCAAGATATTTGAGAATGCCGCCCTGAAGGTGATAGACCTCCTCAAACCCCTCTGCGAGCATAAAAGCCGATGCTTTCTCACAGCGAATGCCGCCTGTGCAAAACATCGCAACTTTTTTGTGCTGATTAGAGTCGAGGTGCGATCGCACATAGTCAGGAAACTGACGAAAGGATTTTGTGTGAGGGTTAATGGCTCGATCGAAGGTGCCAATTCCAACCTCAAACTGATTGCGAACATCGACCACGGTCACATCGGG
>JBBRMC010000125.1:0-8278 GCA_038231055.1 Leptolyngbyales cyanobacterium | reverse complement strand
CTCGATTGTCCGAATCCTCAAGGCTCACTTCCACCCGTCAGATCGTTTGTGGACTTGCAATCAAAAAATCTCATTTTGACTGCGTTCAAGCAATCTGAGGACGATTCAGAAAAATTCGTTTTGCGCTGCTATGAGTGTCACGGAGAAACCGCAGAACTGAACTTAAAGAACGACTTGGGACTCAAAACTGAACACTCGATCGATTTATTAGAGCGGTTTCAGCAGGACGATCGTGATCCTCATCAAATCGAACCTTGGAAAATCAAAAGCTTCTCACTCTCACAAAATCCTCGATCGGATATTGCAAACTGAGAAGCCGTTGACAATGATTCGTAGAGAATAATTAGTCTTCGTGATCTTCAAACGGGTCATCTAATTCCTTCGCCGGAGGACCAAACGCCGTATAGACTGCGTACCCAGTCAAACCGACGATCGTTGCCAAGATTGAAATATTAAGAGCTATTGCGGGTTCCATTGGATTCAGTGATAGGATCTTCTCTCTACAACATTACCAAACTTAACGGATTTAAAGCTCCGTCCTTCAGGACACAAGAAGTTATAGTTAAATAATACGTTGTCGGGGCATCGACCGTTAGGTTAGGTGATGTAAGACAGGTCTGCCTGCTATCACTGTCTGACCCTAGAATCCTCTAAGCTTGAGCCAGAGGAGTATGTCAAGAAGTATTTACAACTTTTGTCGAGATTATCATTAAAGGTGAGCTATGGCACAGCGGACGCGGTTAGGTGACGTTTTAAGACCTTTGAACTCTGAATACGGTAAAGTGGTGCCCGGTTGGGGCACGACCCCTGTGATGGCAGTGTTTATGGCGCTGTTTTTGGTCTTCTTGCTGATCATTCTTCAGATCTATAACTCCTCCTTAATTTTGGACGGGTTTTCTGTGGATTGGAGAAGCTTAGGTAGCTAATTTCAGCCTGTCAATAGTGACGACTGTATCTGACTTCCCGGCTCGTCCGGGATTTTTTTGCTCGATCGAGCAGAGTCTTGACCTCAAACCTTAAACCTCAAACCCCAAACCTCTACAATAGGTAAGAACGTTGCGGGAGACAGTCGCATGAACTTTTTTGGCATTGGTTTACCAGAAATGGTAGTGATTATGGTAGTCGCCTTGCTAGTGTTTGGTCCGAAAAAGCTTCCAGAAATCGGGCGCAGTCTGGGGAAAGGAATTCGCAGCTTCCAGGATGCCTCGAAGGAGTTTGAATCAGAATTTAAGCGGGAAGCCGAGCAGATTGCAAAAACTTCCAGTCAGCCGATGGAGGCTACTTTAGAGCCATCTCAGCCAACGCTTGCCCCGGCAGATGACGCAATTGCGCCCCCTGCTGAAGCCGTCGCCGCCGAGAACGATGCCTAGACCGGAGACTGAGACCACTGCCCCCAAGCTGATCATTCCTCAGTTGATCGTGGGGTTGGGCAATCCTGGCAGCAAATATGAGAAGACTCGCCACAACATCGGGTTTATGGCGATCGATACGCTTGCACGAGTCTGGCAAATTCCACTAGCCGAAAACCGCAAATTTCAAGGCATCGTCGGCGAAGGCACCTATTCAGGAAATAAAATTCGCTTGCTAAAGCCGTTGACCTTCATGAACAATTCGGGTCAATCCATTCGAGCTGTGGTGGATTGGTATAAGCTATCGCCCGAATCGGTTCTCGTGGTCTATGACGATATGGATTTGCCGATGGGCAAAATTCGCATTCGATTGTCAGGCTCGGCGGGTGGACAAAATGGCATGAAATCAGCGATCGCCCATCTCGGTACGCAAACGTTCCCTCGGTTGAGAATCGGCATCGGCAGCCCAAAATCTTTGCCTGGAGACCGAGATGGAGCTTCTCATGTCTTGGGTGCCTTCTCAACGACTGAAGCCAAACTCATTCCAGACGTTCTTGATTTGACTGTAGGCGCGATCGAACTCAGTCTCAAGCAAGGGGTTGAAAAATCGATGAGTCTCTACAACAATCGTAGTGTTGAGCAACCGACCGTCTGATCATTGTGTCAAAACTCCTTCCCGAAACTACTGCCCATGTTCGCATTACTCGTCAGTCCTGGCAGCAGGGCAGCATTGAGGGCGAAGTCAGAGCCAACCAATTTGAATGGAGTTTTTACTGGCACTTCCGTCAAGGCGAACTGTGCGTCGAGCCATCTCTTGGTCGAGCTTTGATTAAAGAGCCACTCGGACGATTTTTAGAGCAGAAAGATTATCAACTGGAGCCAGGTGGAGACTATTCGTTTACGATTCGAGCCGAACTTTAACACGCATCCTAGAACTAGAGGAACTGTGAAATGGCGTACAGTGATTTCACTACCATCTCGAAAGTTAGAAGGCTGGGCATTGACGTGGTTGACACGGGATTCCTGCCTGAAATTTTGTTGATCGCGCCCAGTGAATACCTCAAAAAAGCCCTCCGGCTCGGACTCCCGTTAGTGCTGGCAAGAAGCTCAGAGAAAGCTCGTTCAGGATTGCTGATTGCGCCCATTCCTTTAGAAGTGAGCCGTTATCTGAGCCGCCAAGTCAGCCTGTTTTCAGGCGAAGATTTCACAGTTGACTGAATATCCCATTCCTCTCGTAGATTATGGGTTGGGAGTTTTGGTTTGGATGATTCGACAGTTTGAGGAGTGATTGCAACACCTGCTTTAGCTGACCAATCGTTCTAAATATCGCTCAATGAGCAGAATTGCGACAATATCATCGATCGGGCGTGGTGGGGTTCTCATCCCTTGAGGAACGAGGCGATTCAGTCCTTTGGGGGGATACATCTGCCAATAGCGATCGCGCGCCTCTAAACTGCTGTGGCGCTCATCCACGGTGATCACCCGTAACGGCTCAGACAATTGGTTTTCGAGGACTTGCCTCCAAGATTTAGAAGCGGTCTGGTCGCCGATTACCAGCAGAGACACGGGAAACTGCTGACGAAGCGTTTGAATCGTGGCGATCGTGGTATCTGCGGTCACAACTTGGTGATAATACAACCGTCGATCAACTCCCATCACCGCCAACCCACACTTCTGACTCCCCGGATCAAACCCCAAAATTACAGGTTGATCTAGAAAGATAGCCTCTGCACTCATCTATCTCGTCTCCGGCGCATCTCACTTGCCCTACCCTATCATTTCTCATCCGTTGTCCTGTGTGCCTCATCCTTCATCAAGAGGTTCTCAATACCACTTGTCCGTTCTGCACGGCAACTAACTCAATTTTGAGCGGTCCGACGGTGTAAGTGACTTCTGCCGCCACTACCCGCACCTCAACCGAAGTCTGATATTGCCGCAATTTTTCAGCAAAGCTCGTCCACGATTGAAGTGACTGCACCCCGTCAATTTGCACTGCATCCGTGAGCACTCCAGCGCGACGGGCACGAAATCTAGAGGCATCGATCAACTGACTGATGCTCTGATTTAGCTCAGTACCAGATAGCTTTGCAGGCTCGATCGACTTCGCCGCGATCACATCGCCTGCGAGAAACAACACTTGATTTCGCACTGCGTCAGCAAAGATGGCGATCGGAGTTCTCTCGCCTTTGACGTAATTTGCGGCAGAGAGAATCCGCACTACATAGTCTTGACCATCCGAAATTTGATCCGTCAGTTGTTTAACTTCAGGCGTAGTAATTTGCACAATTTGGTCGGTGACTTTTGCCCCAACAGGCTGAACTCGCTGCAACGCTACCCGGTTTGCCTCTCGCAAGAGTTGATCGACTGCCTGACTCGCAACTTGTGGATTAACCACACGTACAACCGCAGACGCGAGAACTTGATTGCGCTCAATGCCCAAAATTCCCAATCGAATGAGGCGCGCTTCTTCTTCCGATCTCTGCACTTCTTGAGCTAAAAGCGCTTGCTGATTTTCAAGTTCTTTGAGTCGCTGTTCTCGGTGGGCAATCACAGTGTCGCGGCTAGCAATGTCGAGATCACGCTGCTCAATTAACTGATTGCGCTTCGCAATTTCTGCATCTCGTTGGGCGATTTGCGCCTGCACTCGGCTGCGTTCGGCAATCAAAACCTGTCGCTCTGATTGAAGTTGATTAATCTCCGATCGCAGACTCGTGGCTTGTTGAGAAACTGTGGCTAATTGATTGCGAACGCGATCGCGCTGAGTTTCGGTCAAGCTCAGTTGAGCATCGGTTTTAGCTTGCCGAGCGGCTGCCTGCTTGAGATTTTGATTGATGCGACTAAGCTGCGCTTCAACTCTGGCTTGTTCTGACTTAGTTTTGCTGAGTTCGGTCTCAACCTGACCTTTTTGCTCAGTTGTGGTTTTTAACTCTTGACTCGTTTTGTTAAGAGACTCTCGAATTCCTGTAATCTTTTTTTGAAGCTGTCCTAATTGAAGGATGCCAATTCTGAGTTGTTCGCTGGTTGCTAGCAAGATGCCTAGCGTGGTTGCTGAGATCAGCGTTCCAGTGAAGATGGTTACTAAAACAGCGGTGCGGCGCGGGCGTAAATTGAATAGACTGAGGCGGGCTTTGCCCACGCGAGTGCCAATGCGATCGCCAACCGTCGCAATCACGCCTCCTAGAATTAACACTGCCAAAATTAAGATGTACCCGGACATTGACTCTCCAAAACACCTCAGATCTGCGGGGTGAGCAAATCAACCCTCGCCCTCAACCACAATCGGCACCAAGATTGTTGCAGTTTGGACTCAGCCTATATTATGCACGTTGAACTGTGACGGGAGGAGGATTTGGGAAAGAAGAAAGCTGGGAGCATCTCAAGCTCTAAAAAGATGACTAAAAAGAGTTCATTTCTTTAGGCAGTTAAAGGAACTTCTTAACACTCTTCAAGCGTCAGAAACTGCCTTAATCCAATCACTCTAGCGATTGCTTCTTTGCTTAAGGGCATGAATAAAGCCAATGTTAGAGGCATCTATTCCAAACGATGTTTTGAGTTATCTCCTTTGACAGATTGGCTCAGTTAAGGCTCGTTGATATTCTTATTTCATGGACATAAGTTTTTTAGGAGAAATTGAAAGATGAATATCATTGCTTGGGTAATTTTAGGACTAATTGCAGGTGCGATCGCTAAAGCTATTTATCCTGGTGAACAAGGTGGCGGCATCCTCGGCACAATCGTTTTAGGAATCATTGGTGCGTTCGTTGGAGGCAGCTTGTTCAGCCTCTTAAACACTGGAAATCTAGCTATAGGCTCTGCTGCTAGTTTGAGTATTCCTGGAGTCTTTGTTGCAGTTTTGGGCGCAATCATCGCCATCTTCTTGTGGGGTCTGTTTACTCGTCGGGCTGCTTAGTGCCGCTCTGCTGACGCTAAATTAGAACCTGTCTAGTGTTCGATCAATTGATTAGGGTTCTTGCTAAGAGATAATGGCTCTAGCGAGAACCCTTCACTATGGATAAGTAGTTTCCTGTTAAGGTCGCCCTATTCCTCCGCGACTGTCTTCTTTAGGTTTTGCTTTGTTGACGCGCAGTTGCCGTCCCATCCACTCGGCTCCGTCTAGCTCAACGATCGCGGCATCTTCTTGAGCATCTTCGGTCATTTCGACAAAGGCAAAGCCTCGCATTCGTCCGGTCTCACGATCGGTGGGTAAAACGACGCGTTTGACGGTGCCATATTCAGCAAATACAGATTGCAAGTCATCCACAGTGGCTTGATAAGACAAGTTTCCAACATAGAGTGTCATGAGATTGATCGTCCGAACGTAGAGCAAAGAGTGGAGCTTCTGGGAGTTGCAAAAGAACCCACTCACATACTGGTCATATCGTAGAAATATTTTTTGTTCTAAGAGAACATCTGAGATACAAACTGGTGTCTTTTCTCTAGAAATTTGATGTTTGCTCATCCAAAACGTTCTATTGCTCATTTAGATGGAGTTATCTCGCGTCAGATTGGTTATTTGACGCGTGGACTGTTCGTTGAGCATGAAGACAATGAGAGTAATCTGGCGATCGACGTTGCCTATCAGTTAGCATCAGAGCGCTGTTTCATCATGAGTCATTATGAATCCTGTCCTCAGTCAATTTGGGGTTGAGATGTCCCGTCTGTCTGGAGTGCGGGCGATTATGAAAGACATTATCGAGACGCTACGGGCAGGAGCCGATCGAGAATTCATTAATTTAAGTGCCGGAAATCCGGTTATTTTGCCAGAAGTCGAACAGCTCTGGCGCGACTGCACTGCCGATCTGTTGGCGAGTCCTGATTATGGAGATGTGGTCTGTCGATACGGGGCAAGTCAGGGATATCAACCGTTGATTGATGCGGTTGTTCAAGACTTTAACCAACGCTACAGGTTAAGCCTGACCGAGCGAAATATTTTAATCACTCCGGGTAGCCAAAGTCTCTATTTCTATGCTGCTAACGCATTTGGGGGCTATGCAGCAAACGGGGCACTACGGCAAATTGTGTTGCCTCTTAGCCCAGACTACACGGGCTATGGCGGAGTAACGCTGACCCCAGAAGCGTTGATCGCTTATAAACCAGAATTGGAGATTGACGCATCGGCTCACCGCTTTAAATATCGTCCTGACTTCACCCAGTTGCAGATTACTGAAAACACGGGCTGTGTGATTTTCTCGCGTCCTTGCAATCCGACTGGAAATGTTTTGAGTGATGACGAAGTGAGTAAAATTACAACACTGGCGGCAGTTCACGATGTGCCTGTGTTGATTGATTCTGCTTATGCACCTCCGTTTCCGGCACTCAATTTTACGGAGATGACTCCTCAGTTTGGGGGCAACGTGCTGCACTGCATGAGTCTCTCAAAAGCCGGATTGCCTGGAGAACGGATCGGCATTGCGATCGGAGATGAGTCGCTCGTTCACGTTCTCGAATGTTTTCAGACCAATATGTGCATTCACTCACCTCGCTATGGGCAAGCGATCGCGGCTCGTGCGATCGGGTCGGGTCGATTAGCTGAGATTTCAGAAACAGTGATTCGTCCGTTTTATCAAGAGAAAATCGCGATCGTAGAAGCAACGCTCGATCGCACCATGCCACAAGAAATACCCTGGTTTCTGCATCGTGGCGAAGGTGCCATCTTTGCATGGCTGTGGCTGCAAGACTTGCCGATCACCGACTGGGAATTCTATCAAAAGCTCAAAGATGTGGGCGTAATTGTGGTTCCGGGCAGCACCTTTTTTCCAGGTCTGCGAGAAGAGTGGGCACACAAACACCAGTGTCTGAGAATTAGTTTAACGGGCAGCGATCGTGATCTTGAAACTGCAATGCAGCGATTGGCGCAAGTTGCAGAAGAGGTTTATCGATCGTGCTGACGATTGCTCTTAGAGCAGGGCGTATAGTGGATAGATCGCTTGCAGACCCTCCGAAAAGCTGTCCGTCACTATGTATCTCAAGACGCTGCACCTCCGCAACTTTCGCAATTACTCAGATCAGGCAGTAGAGTTTTCGGCAGCTAAGACGATTTTGGTCGGCAACAATGCTCAGGGCAAATCAAATTTGCTCGAAGCTGTCGAATTGATGTCCTCATTAAAGTCGCACCGCACCTCCCGCGATCGTGACTTAATTCTCGATGGAGAAGCGATCGCCCAAATCACTGGACATTTGCAGAAAGAGATGGGCGAGGTTGATCTATCGATAACGCTTCGCCAAAATGGTCGCCGCAGTGTCGGCTTAAATGGGCTAAATCTTCGTCGTCAGCTAGACTTTCTCGGCACCCTTAACATGGTTCAATTCTCTAGCCTCGATCTAGATTTAGTCCGCGGTGGACCCGAGCAGCGCCGTCATTGGCTTGATTCGCTCTTGGTGCAGCTTGAGCCGATTTATGCCTATGTGCTTCAGCAATACAATCAAATTCTTCGTCAGCGCAATGCACTTTTAAAGGGCATTCAAAAGTCAGATTTGCATCGTCAAAATCTATTCAGCAGTCCAGAATTCGTGAGTGAATCTGAATCGTCAAACCCATCAGAACTGGCGCTATGGGATGCTCAACTCGCGATCGCGGGATCTCGTGTTATTCGTCGTCGTGCCAGAGTGTTGCAGCGTCTCGTCCCTTTTGCTCAATCGTGGCACCAAGTCATTAGCGGCAGCACCGAGGCGTTAGAAATTCGCTACGCGCCGAATGTAGAACTGGTGGACGACACTCCTGAAGCCTTGCAAAAAGCGTTTTTAGACAAGATTCAACAACGAGCGATCGTCGAGCGACATCAAGGAACCACGATCGTTGGACCGCATCGTGATGAAGTCGAATTCACCATCAACAACACGCCTGCTCGTCAATATGGCTCTCAAGGACAGCAACGCACATTAGTCCTCGCCCTCAAACTTGCTGAACTTAAACTGATCGAAGACGTGAT
>JBBRMC010000124.1:0-8339 GCA_038231055.1 Leptolyngbyales cyanobacterium | reverse complement strand
GAGTATGGCAACAAACCGATCGTAGAACTCTTTGGCAAACTCATTCACCTCAAAGGGCAAACGTATTTAGGAGCAGGTCCGTTTTACTATCTCTGGAACATTCCGGCAAATGGCTTTCCGTGGGTGTTTTTTGCCTTGGCAGGGCTGTGGTTAGCATTCTTCGATCGGGATGTCCGTCAGCTTTTAAAGGCAAATCATGCTCGACTGTTATTGCTGGGATATCCCATGCTGCTATTCGTCGAACTGACATTATTTGGGACTCGCACTCATTATTATCCGCTTCAGTTAATGCCCTTTGTGGGGCTGCTAGCGGCGATCGCGCTCAACCAACTCGCCATTTTCTACTCAAACCGCAAACAATACCGACTTTTAACAAGCCTGAACTTACTGTTCGGTGGTTTTGCCATCATGTTGATCATGGCAAGTTTCGCAATTTTGACTCGTCTGATTACGATTTCAACTGTGAAGGCGGAAATTTTAGAATTAGGCTCGATCGTGGCACTCACTGCGGGATTGGGATGGCTGATGTTGCCGATCGTCTGGTTAAAACGACATCAAATAGACTTAACGAAATCATCGCAACAATGGCTAGCTGGATGGCTAGTGACATCGTGGATGGGGCTGGCAATGCTGGGATTAACGGGCTTGTGGGGAAACTACGTTCCTCAACTGAAGACATTTTTGCAAACGCCTCAGGTTGAAGCGGTGCTGCAATCACATCCGGTGAATTTTGTGGTGAACGAAGATCAGTTAAGTCGTGACGATCGAAAAACTCATCTGCTGCTCAACTTTTACACTCCGCAATTGGGACGGCATCTCACCCAACTAAATCGTCTAAAACGAGATGACTATGCGTGGCTCGCTCCTAGTGTTGCAGCCACAAAACCCGCTCAATATCTCGTGATTAGCTCATTTCAAAAGTGGCAACTGATTAAGCAGCTCTGATCGGCAGTTTCACGACGACGCTCGTTCCTTGATTGATCTCACTTTGAATCGTAATTTGTCCGTGATGCAGATCAACACACTGACGCACGATCGCTAACCCTAACCCTATTCCTGGAATCGTATCGACATTGCTAGCGCGATGAAACGCCTCAAAGAGATGAGGAACATCTTCAATCGGGATGCCGATGCCGTGATCTTGTAGGTGAAACCTCACAAATCCAGGATCATCAGCCGCAGGACACTGCACATCTAAATCAATGCTGTCTCCATGAGGTGAAAATTTGATGGCATTGCTCAATAGATTCGTCAAGATCAGCGTCAACAGGTTGGGGTCTAATGTCACCTCAACAGCATTGTCAATCACAGAGTTCCACCGCAACGCCGGAGAGCTATCCGCTCCTAAGTTCATATCGGTCAACAAACGGGTGCAAAACTCAAGCAGATCAAGCCGCATCGGGTGAAATTCTAGTGCTCCAGAATTAGCTTTGCCCAGGGTCAATAGATCGGTCAAAATCATCGTCATCGATCGCACCGCCTGACGAATTTTTTGCAGATAACTAATGCGGCGCTCTTCAGAACATTGGTTGCCCATACGCTCAACCAACTCCGCAGACGTCATCACGATCGCCAACGGAGTTCTAAATTCGTGGGACGTGGTGGTGATAAAACGCGACTTGAGATCGCTAAATTCTTGTTCTCTCTCTTGAACTTGCCGTACTGCTAACTCGGCGCGCTGACGCTCAGCCACTGCTTGCTTTAGTTGTTGCGTGACGTGCTCTAACTCTTGAGTGCGCTGCTGAACTTGAGACGCTAACTCTTGATTGCGGCTTTGCAGACGAGACTGCGTTTGGTGATGGTTAAGGGCAAGCGCGATCGTGCTATATAACTCTGTGACATCAAACGGCTTGGGAATATATCCATAGGGATCGGTCTGATAAACCTGTTGCAGCGTGGCAGAGTCGGCATAAGCAGTTAGATAAACAATGGGCACATCATAGTGCTCCCGAATTGTTTGCGCGACCCCTAAGCCGCTTTGATTATTTTTGAGTCGAATGTTGAGCAGCACCAAATCGGGTGAGGTGTCTTTTAAGATTGCCAGCGCCGTTTGATGCGAGTCAGCAACCCCGGCAACTCGATAGTGAGCAGCCTCTAACCGCATTTGGATGTTGAGGGCAACCACACGTTCGTCTTCGACAATCAGAATCTTTTCGCCTGCCATCGTCTGGCTATCCTCTAGGCTGTGTGAACATTGACTTGAGCAAGACAGAAGCCGTTTGGTGAACCTAAATACTAACGCTGCGATCGTTCTATACTTCTCAGCCTGTGTTCACCTTTTCCTGAACGTCGCTCGAATAAAAACGGTTGTGCTGCTCCAGGATACGGTTTGATCAGTTAAGCGCTGACTAAATCGCTGACGAATCTGGTCAATTTCATTGTGAGACAGCCGATGAGCGAGATGATCTGCATAGCTGGGAATCGGACGATCGAACGTAAACCAGCGATCGCAGAGTGTCTGACTCAGATACACGTCGGTTTTGGCACGAATGGGGTAAAGCTCGACAGAGAAGTTGGCATCCTCAAAGAGTAGTCGCAGATCGTCAACATCCCAATTCACCTTTGGGTCAGAGTTTTGAGTATAGATCGCTTCTTCTGCCTGAATGAGACGATCGTAAAGGTTCTCATCTAGCCAGGTGCGATCGAGCAATTGATAAAGCCGTTGAGTATGGCGAGGCACTGCTTCTGCCAAGGCTAGCACGCCATCGGGCTGGAGCAATTTTGCCAGTTGGGAGAGCACGATCGCTTTGTCAGGGTGAGATTGCAGCGCATTGCGTCCGAGAATCCGATCGAACTTTAGCTTTGTTGAGTCCAGAACTGTAGAGGATTGGGTCAACTCCGCTTGCACAATGACAGGACGGGCTAACTCTGGCAGCGTGTTGGCTTGCTCGGTGAGAGCATCGGCATCTTTCTGATTGTGCACCCAAGCATAAACTCCTCCTTCGGGCACCTGCCGAATAGCTTCCCACGTCAGAAGTCCGCTTCCGGCGTTGAGGTCGAGAATTAGATGATGACGCTGTGGGGCGGCGAGATCAAAGAGACGATCGCGGAGTTGTCCTAAAGTCTCACCGACTTGACCCAGGGTGCGCTGAACCCACCGCTCCAATTTGGAATCGGTTGGACTCATGGTTAACCCTTCGGGCAACTCAACGCCGATTCCTTCCATTAGTGCGGCGAGTTGTGCCTCTCGCTGACGCATCACCTTGATGCGAATTTGTCCTTCAAATCCCTGATCTGAGGGTTGATAAAAGACTTGACCTTGCAGACTGCTGGGAAGATATTGCTGCTCGACCCAGTGTTCTCGATAAGAGTGGGGATACAAATATCCAGAGCCGTGTCCAAACCCGTGTTTATCGCGGCTAGAATCTCTTAAATGGAGAGGCACTTCAGATTCTCGCTCTTGCTCGATCGCTGATAAGGCATCAAAAAATCCCATCACGCTATTCGATTTAGGAGCCGTTGCTAAATAAAGCGCCGCTTGAGCAAGAGGATAGCGACCTTCGGGCATTCCGACTCGATCGAAGGCTTCAGCGCAGGCAGTCACGACGACGATCGCGTTTGGATCAGCCAGTCCTACATCTTCCCCAGCGAGAATCACCATTCGCCGAAAGATAAAGCGCGGATCTTCTCCGGCATAGACCATTCTTGCCAGCCAATAAAGGGCAGCATCGGCATCAGATCCTCGCAGACTTTTGATAAATGCGCTAATCGTGTCGAAGTGGGCATCCCCTTCTTTGTCATAAAGCACCGCCCGACGCTGAATCGATTCTTCGGCAACCGATCGAGAGATGTGAATGATTCCGGCGGCATTAGCAGGAGTCGTTTCTACCGCAAGTTCTAAAGCGTTGAGCAGTGCACGGGCATCTCCGTTGGCAACGTTGACTAAGTGATCGATCGCGTCTGGGTCGAGTTGAATCGAGCGATCGCCATATCCTCGGTCTCGATCGCTTAAGCTTTGCTCGACGACTCGTTTAAGGTCATCTTCAGTCAAAGGCTTTAGCTGAAAAAGACGCGATCGACTCACCAGCGCCTTGTTCACTTCAAAATAAGGGTTCTCGGTGGTTGCTCCAATCAAGATTACGGTGCCATTTTCGACCCAGGGCAATAGCGCGTCTTGCTGCGATTTGTTAAAGCGATGCACCTCATCTACAAAGAGAATCGTGCGTTGGCTCTGATGTCCACGTTTTTCTTGAGCGGTGGCGATCGCGTCTCGAATGTCTTTGACTCCTGCTAATACGGCATTGATCGCGATGAAATGCGCTTTGGTCGTATTGGCAATAATCTGTGCCAGCGTTGTTTTTCCGGTGCCGGGTGGTCCGTAGAAGATCAGGGACGAAATTTGATCGGCTTGAATGGCTCGCCGCAAAAGTCGCCCTTGCCCAATAATTGCCGCTTGTCCGACAAATTCATCAAGTGTGCGAGGACGCATTCGAGCCGCAAGCGGGGCTTCTGAGTCGATGAGGTCTTGGCGATGACGATCGAATAGATCCATTAAGGTGCAGCGTGGAATAATCGATACTCCGACCCTACCAAAAACCGTCGCCCTTCTTACACTTGTCGCTGAATTAGCGTTTCCACGACTCCGACTAACCGAGTGACATGGCTCTCGATCGCATCCGCCACTCTTGAAACCGCTTGCTCTTGTCGCTGCGCGGAGAGTTCCATCTGCTGTCCTTGTCGATCGATCGTTGCTTCTAGTCGATCTAGCGAGGCTTCCATTCGTTGAAATCTTTGCTCTGTCGCTTCGTTGACTTGCTGAAAGTGCTGTTCCATCCTCTCGTCTGAACGCTGGAAGTGTTGTTCTATCCTCTCGTCTGAACGCTGGAAGTGTTGTTCCATCCTCTCGTCTGAACGCTGGAAGTATTGTTCCATTGAGTCATTTAATCGCTGGAATCCTTGCTCGTTTGCCTCTGCCAATCGTTCGATCGAAGCATCAAGTCGATCGAAACCTTGTTCAAGCGCTGTATCAAGTCGATTGAAACCTTGTTCAAGTGCCGCATCTAGGCGATTGAACCCTTGTTCGTTTGCCTCCGCCATGCGTTGAATATTTTGCGCTTGCTGTTCGCCTGAGAGCCTGAGTTCGGTCAATCCCTCAGTAAAGCGTCCGACTTGATCAGTCAGTATGTCCAATTTTCGATCGAGAGAATGCCCACTTGTGGCGATCGCATCTAGCGTTTGCTGGTGGGCTTCCCGGTTTAGCTCAGCGATGCGAAGCAGACGTTCGTCGATGTTTCTCAACTCTTGATCGATACTCATCAGATGCAATTACTACGGGCAAATTATGGTCAGATTAACAGAAGTTTCAGCATCCGTAAAGTCGAGTTTGGTCAAACCAGTATCGCGTTTGAGATAGAGCGGGTGTCGAGGTTGCCCCGTTTTGGTGATGCCCAGACAATACACCGTTTGTTGAAAGTTTAAACGGGCAATCACAGCCCGATCGCGTCCTCTCAGAGTCCCCCAATTTCCCCACGCGAGAACGATTGTCTCGACTCGATCCTTTAACGTGAAAAGATAGCGATCGTTGTCCTTCCCAATCGGATCATCAATTTGCTTGAGAAGCAGAGGACTCTTTGCCCGATACGCAAACAGATTCACTACTTCTAACCCTCCATAGCCCCACCCCTGAGCAAACCCAATGCACCGTCGAATCGTCGGGTCGTTGACGGTTGCATCGGCTTGATTGGGGTTGAGCATCACAAACCCGACTTTGGGCAACTGGCTCCACGATCGCCAAAGCAAATATCGATAATGGCTAGACTTGTCAAAGATCGCGCCTGACTCCATCACTTAACCCAATGGGGTTCGTCCGGGGGGCACCGCATGAATATATTCACTGCCAGACTCAGGAAAGCCCCGATGATAGAGAGCTTCTTCAGGTCTGCCCCACCCTAATTCCAGCAAGATTTCTAAGGTGTCATTGCTTCCCTGATGGGTTAGGGTTGCCCACTCGGTGCGATCGAGAATGCGGTCGAGATCCTGCTCAGACATCGGTTGATGAAACTTCCCACAATTCATACTTAAATAGAAGCCCATTCCGTCGGTCACTTCTCGCCAAAATGCCACGATCGACGCTTTTGCCGCCTTCAAAATGATCCAATCGCTGTTGAGACTAATCAACTGGTCATCAATTCTGGGATAGCGAAATGTGCTGCCTTTAATTGTGATGGTTTGCCACACAATGCCAGAAATCTGATGCTCTCGCTGATAGCGGTGCACTGTGTTGCGGAAGTCATTGTAGGCAGTGAATTTTTGAATGCCGTCAGCTTTGACAAAGCGATCGATGACCGGGTTAATGCCAGAGGGCGTTGCAGCCAGGTTTAGACGCTGCCCATTCATACAGGCTCGTCGCTCTTCGGTGAGAATTTTGACCAACTCTTCGGTGCTGTAGATTTTTGACATCTCAAAATCCTCTAGCCAGAGTATCTAATGCTCAAACTTCCTTATGAAGAATCCTAGCGCGTCACGACGATTTGGGCAGGTTTTATCGGGGTCTTCTTAAGGATCGCTCGATCGTCACCCCAAACGCGGACGAACTCTATAATGACGGAGCTGTAGATAATCATGCAAGATGCGATCGTGGTCAAAGCAAAGATTGCGCGGCAACTCCCAAACATTGACGATTTTTGTGTTTTTGGCATCGTCTCCTGCGGTCGGCTCACCGTGGGCTGTAGCAATGTAAACCAAGCTGACGGTGTGCTGTCGCTCATCTCTCGTCGGATCAGAGTAGACGTTGAGCAACTCGATTAACTCCACCTCTAAGCCAATTTCTTCCATCGCTTCTCGACGGGCGGTGGTTTCTGCGGGTTCGCCATAGTCCATAAATCCGCCCGGAATCGCCCAACCATAGGGAGGATTTAAGCGCTCAATCAGAATAATCGGACGATCGGGGCGATCGACCATTTCAATAATAATGTCAACCGCAGGAGAAGGATTTTTGTGAGTCATCAGTACAGGAAAGGGGATAAAGGGCGATCAGTAAAAGTCGGGGTTTAAGCCGAGTTTCATCCTTTCTTTTGACCGATTTTAACGTTCAGCGTGCCATGCTAAGGTTCTCACATCTTATTGTGTGTTGAGTTTTCGTCCTTCACCCTTCACCCTTTCTTATGCCTTTTCCTAGATCTAGCGGCATTTTATTGCACCCTACTTGTCTTCCCAGTCGATTTGGCGTGGGCGAGTTAGGCTCTGAGGCGCAGCGCTTTATTGATTTTATGGCGAATAGTGGACAGCAATTTTGGCAAGTGCTGCCGTTAGGTCCGACTGGATACGGTAACTCGCCCTATGCGTCTTATTCGGCAATGGCAGGCAACCCACTGCTGATTAGCTTAGAGGTGCTGCAAAGGCAAGGGCTGCTGTGGGATGAAGACTTGTGGAATGTCCCGGACTTTCCGATCGAATGGGTAGACTTTGATCGGGTCATTGCCTTCAAAATGCCCCTGTTGCAGAAAGCTTGCGATCGCTTCAAAACGCAAGCCTCTCGTGAGCAACAGCAAAAATTTGCCGACTTTTGCCACAGCAAAGCTTATTGGCTCGATGACTATGCGCTGTTCATGGCGTTAAAGGGAGAACACGATGGCAAAAGCTGGCACCGTTGGGAACCAGACTTGGCGCATCGTCAGCCCGAAGCGCTAGAACAAGCCCGCCAACGGTTGAACGGAGAGATCTACTATCACAAATATCTTCAGTTCGAGTTCTTTCACCACTGGGCAGAGATCAAGCAATATGCCAACGATCATCACATCGAAATTATTGGCGACATTCCTATTTACGTGGCTCACGATAGCGCCGATGTGTGGGCAAACCCCGAAAACTTCTCTCTTGACGAAAAGACAGGCGAACCTAAATTAATGGCGGGCGTTCCTCCCGATTATTTTAGCGATACGGGGCAACTGTGGGGCAACCCGGTCTATAAATGGGAGCATTTGCAAGAAACGGACTTTGCCTGGTGGCTGCGACGCTTTGAGGCAATGTTGGATTATGTGGATATCATTCGTATCGACCACTTTAGAGGATTTGAGGCTTATTGGGCGGTGCCTCAAGGTGAGACCACGGCGATGAATGGCGAATGGATCAAAGCGCCTGGTGAAGAGTTTTTTGAAGTGCTGCGGCTCAAGCTGGGCAGATTGCCGATCATGGCTGAAGATTTAGGCGTGATCACTCCAGAGGTTGAAGCACTGCGCGATCGCTTCGATTTCCCTGGTATGAAGATCCTACAATTTGCATTCGGCTCTGATCCAGGCAATCCCTTTTTGCCCTTCAACTTTAGGCACAACAGCGTCGTCTATACGGGCACTCACGACAACGACACGACGATCGGGTGGTATGACTCTGCATCCGATTGG